>DATCMP010000646.1:0-1762 GCA_036563365.1 Thermomicrobiales bacterium | reverse complement strand
ATAACCGAGGAACCGCGCTGGTTGAGCAACGATAACACCTGCGAGATCTCCGGCTCTTGGTTGATCCGCGCCTCGATCTGCTGCGGCCCGTAGATCAGCGTCCCCTGCGGGAAGGTGTACGCTTGCAACTTCCCGTAATTGGCCCCGTCGGAGCGCGCCACCATCCAGGACACCATATTATCGCGACCCTGGCCTGCGGGGGTGAACGGCAAGATCAGCGCGAACTCTTCCTGCGTCTGGCCCGGCAGGCGGATGGTGGCGTAGTACGACTCCATCCGCTGCACCTTGTCGGCGTAGGTCTCCCGCGCCACCGCCCAGAGATCGCCCTGATTGTAGAACGACTGCGGGTCGGTCATGTGGTAGCGCAGATAGCGATCGGCCTGGATGTCGAAGAGATCGACCGGGTAGCGGAAATGTTCGACCAGACCGGTCGGTGCGGCACTCGCCGGCGTGAACAGGTCAGGGTAGATCTTCTGGTAGGTTTGTAAGAGCGCGTCCTGTCCATCAACCGCATAGAAGCGCATCTCGCCGTTGTACGCATCGATGGTGATCTTCACCGAGTTGCGGATGTAGTTGATTTCGCCCGACGCGGTCGCGGTCGATGTGGAGTACGGGAAACGGTTCGTGGTCGTGTAGGCGTCCTGGACCCAGAGCAGCTTGCCATCGAGGATGACGAGATAGGGATCTTCGTCGAGCATCAGGAACGGCGCGATCTGGTTCACCCGCGTGGTGATTTCGCGATTGTAGAGAATGCGCGAATCGCTCTTGAGCGAACTACTAAAGAGGATATTGGTGTCGCCAAAGGCGGACGCGAACAGCAGGCGATTAAAGAACGAGCCGATCGGCACGCCGCCATCACCGGTGTAATTGGCGTACTCCTCGGTCCCGCCGGTCGTCCCCGGTCGGTCGAACTCGCGCTCGCGCGTATTGACGATCGCGTACTCATTCGTCAACTCGCCGAAATAAATCTGCGGGCGCGTCAGTTGGAGCACGCCCTCGCCGACCGGCGGGATATTGCGTACCAGCAGTTCCGGCTGCCCTTGCGAGGTGAAGCGATTCGCCGGATTGACCACCACACCATACCCGTGGGTGTAGACGAGATGGCGATTCTGCCAGGTCTGCGCCCGCTGATCGAGTTGGGTGATGTCCAGTTCGCGGGCGGAGAGCATCGTCTGTGTCGGCGGCCCGTTATCGAGCCGATAGCGATCGATGTCAACATCCTCGAAATCGTAATACTGGCCGAACCGCTGGAGCTGGCGGTAGGTTGTCAGCAGCGGGCGGTAATCCCAGAGGCGAATGTCTTTGATCGCCGCGTCGTTCGCCGCGATCGTCGGCGCGTCGATCGGCGCATCGCCCCGCAACTGCCCGGTCTGGATCTGATCGAGCGCATATGCCTGCCGTGTCAGGCGGATATTGTTCTCGATGTAGGGACGCTCCTGCCGGAACTCGCTCGGGCGGACGAAGAAGCTCTGGTAGGCCGCCGGGAAAAGGACACCGACGACGATCGCCGCCACGGCCCACGTCCCGACGGTGACCAGCAGCGGGCGAATCCGCCGCGCGAAGATATTCCAGAGCAGCAGCAGCGCCGCGAGCGCCGAGAGGGCGAGCAGGATATAGTTCGCCGGGCGTTGCGCGAAGAGATCGGTGCGCCCGGCACCGGAAACCGCACCGCGCTCGGAGTAGAGCAGATTGAAGTTTGCCAGCCAGTAGCTGAAGGAGAAGAGCGCGAGGGTCAGCGCGCCGAGGAGCGAGAGGTGGCCGC
>DATCMP010000644.1:0-1976 GCA_036563365.1 Thermomicrobiales bacterium | reverse complement strand
TGTGGACGCGGAGCGGTCGGACAATCAAATTGCCCTGAGTTTCGGCACGACGCTATACTGCTGGCAATGACCTCGCGTCGTTCTCGTGGTGGTAGGGGAGGAGCAACGCGGTGACTGATACCAAGGATCGCGGCAAGACGGCACCGCCTGTCGTCACGGACTCAGGGATCGAGATCAAGCCGGTTTATGGCGCGGACGATTGGGGTGGCGAACTGCCGCCGCCTGGCCAATTCCCATACACGCGCGGCATCTACCCGACGATGTATCGCGGGCGGCGCTGGACGATGCGGCAGTACGCGGGCTTTTCGTCGGCCGACGAGAGCAATCGCCGTTATCGGCTGCTGCTGGAGCGCGGGCAGACCGGGCTCTCGGTCGCCTTCGATCTCCCGACGCAGATCGGCTACGACTCCGATGCCCCCGAGGCGTTCGGGGAGGTCGGGCGGGTTGGCGTGCCAATCAGTTCGCTCGATGATATGCGGCGCCTCTTCGCCGATATTCCGCTCGGCGAGGTCACCACGTCGATGACGATCAATGCCCCCGCGTCGATGCTGCTGCTACTCTACCAACTCGTCGCCGAGGAGCAGGGGGCTGATCCGCGCGGCCTAGGCGGGACGATCCAGAACGACATCCTCAAGGAATATATCGCGCGTGGCACGTATATCTTCCCCCCACGCCCGTCGATGCGCCTGATCACCGACACCTTCGCCTACTGCGCGAAAGAGTTGCCCCGCTGGAACACGATCTCGATCAGCGGCTACCACATCCGCGAGGCCGGCTCGTCGGCGGCGCAGGAGATCGCGTTCACCCTCTCGAACGGGATCGCCTACGTCGAGGGGGCGCTGTCGGCGGGGCTGGCGATCGATGATTTCGCGCCGCGTCTCGCCTTTTTCTTCAATGGCTACAACAATCTTTTCCAGGAGGTCGCCAAATACCGCGCAGCGCGGCGACTCTGGGCGACGATCATGCACGACCGCTTCGGCGCGCGCGATCCCCGCTCGCTGACGTTGCGCTTCCACACGCAAACGGCGGGCTCGTCGCTGACCGCGCAGCAGCCGTTGAACAACGTGGTCCGCACGACCCTGCAAGCACTCTCCGCCGTTCTCGGCGGCACGCAGAGCCTGCACACGAATGGCTACGACGAGGCGCTGGGTTTGCCCACCGAAGAGGCCGCCGTCCTCGCGCTACGCACCCAGCAGATCCTGGCCGAGGAGAGCGGCGTCGCGGATACCGCCGATCCGCTGGCCGGGTCGTGGTTCGTCGAGGCGCTAACCGATGAGATCCAGGCGAAGGCCGAGGAGATCATGGCGGAGGTCGCGGCGCGCGGCGGCGCGGTGTCCGCGATCGAACAGGGCTACGTGCAGGACGCGATCGCGGAGCAAGCGTGGCGGCACGAAAGTGCGCTGGCGAGCGGCGAGCGGGCGATCGTGGGCGTCAACAAGTACGTCGAGCGCGACGCCGCTCCGACGCCGGTCTTCCGGCACAATGAAGAAGCGGTAGCCGGTCAACTGGCCCGCCTCGCGGAGTTCAAAGCCCGCCGCGACGCCGCTGCCGTAGAATCGGCTCTCGCGCGTGTCCGCGAGGCGGCCAGCGGCACCGACAATCTGCTCTACCCGATGAAAGAAGCTCTGCGGGTCGGCGCGACGGTCGGCGAGGTGAGCAACATGCTGCGCGGCGTCTTCGGCCAGTACGAAGGGTAGGGGCGGACGGTAACAGGAGACCCGGAGATACGGAGAACGAGAGAGATAATTCGTCATTCCCCCGCCTCCTCCGGGTCTCCGGGTCTCCTGGTCAGATTTCTCCCCGGCTTATTTCACCTCGACGCCGCGCCAGAAGGCGACATACCCCTTGATATTCTCGGCGGCCTCTTTTGGCTCCGGGTAATACCAGGCGGCGTCGGGGTTCGTCTGACCATCGATGGCGAGGGTGTAATAACTCGCCAATCCCTTCCAGGAGCAGGTCGTGTGCGTGTCGCTCGG
>DATCMP010000630.1:0-7997 GCA_036563365.1 Thermomicrobiales bacterium | reverse complement strand
TTGCCGATGGGACCGGGGTGGGTGATGCCGACGGGCGAGGTGACGCCGATGGTGCGGGTGTCGGGGACGGCGTCGGGCCGCCAGCGATCGAGGACGGCAGGGTCCGATAGGTCGTCCTCAGCGCCCCGACACAAGAGATATCCGGCTTACCGGGGTTGGCGATGTTGCTCACCGCCACGGTGAAGCCGCAAGTACCGACCGGCCCAACCGGCAAGATAGCGCTATGGCCGCCACCCGGCAGCGTGACGCTGACGGCGTTCGGCAAGGTCTGCTTGGCGATGTCGGCGTATTGGGGCTGGGTGATCGGATCGAACTGGCCGCTGATCAGCGTCGTCGGGCGATCGCTGACCGCGGGGCTGTTCCCCTTCGGATCGGCGTCCTTCGAGGGCCAGTTCTGGCAAATGTTGAAGTAGTCGAAGTTTTGCGGCTCAAGCGCGGCGCGCACTTCCGGGAGGACATTCTTATTCGCCTCGAGCGAGGCGTTCAGGCGCTCCTGCGAGACATTCTTGCTACAGACGATCGAGAAATGCATCCCGAGCGCGAGCGGGTCAGTGTTTTCACCGAAGAGGAGCGGGAGCAGATTTTCGAGCCAGACAAAGTCGCCGCGCGAGGAGCGCGTGATGATATCCGGCATGAACGGCAGGATACTGCTGTCATAGAAAAGCTGGAAGAGGAGCGCGGTGTAGGTGACACCATCGAGCGGTAGCTCGATCGTCTGCCCCGAAGCCGGATCCTTCACTCGCAGCGGGTAGGGGGTGTCGTTAAGTTTGGCGACGGTCGTCTGGAAGGCCGCTTGCAGGTTGGGATTGGCGGCGTTGCAGCTGGTGTTCGCCGCGCAGTCGCGGAACAGTTCTTTGATGGCACGATCGAAGCTTTGTGACTGCTCGAAGAACCATGGGGTTTGGATCGGGACGATCGAGACGAGGTTGTTGGTGCGTACGAACTGGCCGAAGTCGCGCGCCACCGCGAGGCCCAGTTCGGAGCCATACGAGCCGCCGATGATATTGATCGCCGGGTAACCAAGGGCGAGGCGAATGTCATTGACATCGGCCGCATTCTCGGTGGTGGTGAAGGCACTGAGGTCGATCCCCGCGGCCGTGAGGCGGTCGCGGCACTTGTTCATCGCCGTGACGAGCGGTGAATCGGCGAAGGCCCGCACATAGAGCCCTTGCTCGGTCATGCCGCTGGCCTCGGGGCATTGCAACGCGGGCTCAGACTTCCCGGTCCCGCGCTGGTCGAAGACGATCACATCGTTATTCGCCGCCACCCCGTTATAGAACGCGGTGAACGGGGCTTCGGTCGTCAGCGTCGTCGCGAAGACCTGACCGCTCTGGCCGGGGCCACCGGTCAGGAGGATCGTGGCCTCGGCAGCGGGGGTGGCACTCGTGGATTTGAAGACGGCGACGGGGAGGCGTACGGTGGCCCCGCCCGCATTGGCGTGCTTGGCGGCGGTGACTACGAAGCCGCAATTAACCGTCTGACCTTCGACCTGCCCCTCACCGAGCGTATAGACGCAAGGGCCGGCCTCGAAGCGGGGGACGCCGGTGGTGATGGGGGTCGGAGCGGCGGCGGTCGCAGCTACCGTGGGCGTCGGCAAGGCAGTGAAACCAAGCGCCCATACCATGCTAAGGAGCACGAAGGCGCGCAAGGCACGCCCGGCAACGGTTGTCCGGATGGTCGGCGGTCTGCTGCTGGGCTCGCTGGACATACGCCTCCTCCTCCTGTCTTTCCCACCGTGAGCCGAATGTCTGCCACCCAATGAGCCACCACAGAGATACGCACCAGTCGGGGAGTACCAACCTGACAAGGGCCAGGACAGGGACCGATGGCGCAGATTTCTATTGGATACGCTGGTTCCCCAGACTATCCCACGGTTTCCTAGCACGCCCCTATGGGGTTTAAGCCGTTTGTATCGACCAAACCGACGAAAGTACGTGCCGGGGGCATACTACCGTACGCGACAAGAAGAGGAAAGGGGCAACCGCGGCAGCGAGGAGGACAGCAAGCGGGCGTTAACCATCACGCTATGTGCGTCACGCGCGCGTGGGTGGTAGCGCTTCGCTGTGCTCGTCACGCGGGGCATGGAGCAGGGGAGGAATGTCCTCGGCAGGGATGGGGCGCGAGATATGGTAGCCCTGCCCCCAATCACAGCCGGAGGCGCGGACCCAATTGAGGTGATCGACCGTCTCGATCCCCTCGGCAATAACCGTGAGATCGAGCGCGTGGGCGAGCGCGGTGATCGCGGGGATGATCGCGCGACCGCGCATCGTCTCACGCCCGGTCCCATCGAGGAAGGATCGGTCGAGCTTCAGGGTATCGACAGGGAGCCGCTGGAGATAGCTGAGCGACGAATGACCGGTGCCGAAATCGTCGAGCGCCAGCCGCACCCCGAGGCGCCTGAGCCCGTTGAGGGTCGCGATGGCCCCATCAATATCCTGCATCGCCGCACTCTCGGTGATCTCCAATTGCAATCGGTCTGGCGGTAAGCCGGTTTCGGCGAGCACGCGCGCCACATCGCCGGGGAGATCCGGGTGCTGGAACTCGCGTACCGACAGGTTGACCGCCACGATCGGCGCACCGCCATCGTGCCGCGCCCAACAGCGGGCCTGTCGGCAGGCGGCGGTCAGCATCCAGCGCCCGAGGGGTAAGATCAGGCCCGTCTCCTCAGCGACCGGGATGAACTGACCGGGTGGCACATTCCCGCGGCGCGGGTCAGTCCAGCGAACCAATGCTTCGAAGCCGTCGAGTCGCCCCGTACGCAGATCGAGTTGCGGTTGGAAATGCAGATGTAGCGCGTCAGTATCGAGCGCGCGACGGAGATCCTGCTCGAGTTCCAACCGCTCGACAGCCGCCGCGCCGCTCTGTGCATCGAAAAGTTCGCAACGAGCCTTCCCGAGTTCCTTGGCGCGACTTAATGCCCGGTCGGCGTCACGTAAGAGATCTTCGGCGCTATGCCGCCCCCGCGCGCTGAGTGCGATCCCGAGCGAGACGCTCACGACCACCTCGCGTTCACCGGCGGTGAAAGGGCAGAGGAGGGCAATGCGGAGTCGTTCGGCGATCGACAGCGCCTCACCGGCGTCGCGCAGATCCTCGATCAAGAGGGCAAACAGATCGCCGCCGAGGTGGGCAACCGTGTCACCCTCGCGCGCGGCGTGGAGCAACCGCGCACCAACAGCGGCGAGGAGCTCGTCGCCGACACGATGACCGAGACTATCATTGATCAGCTTAAACCGGTCGAGATCGACGGTGATGACCGCTACCGCACCGGTGGTGCGCCGCGCCCGCCCGAGCGCTTGGGCGGTGCGATCCATGAAGAGCTGCCGATTCGGTAAGGCGGTGACCGGATCGTGGAAGGCCCAATGTAAGAGTTGCGCTTCGGCTTCCTTGCGCGCGGTGACATTGCGCGAGTTGACGACGATGCCGCCGATTACTTCGTTATCGAGCAGGTTGGTGATGATCGCCTCGAAATGGGACCAGGAACCATCATACGCTCGGAGGCGATACGCAATCTCCACCTGCGTATGCGGTGCCCTGAGGCACTCTCGCACGCCAACCTGGATCGCCGGCAGATCGTCGGGGTGGACCAGGTCGAAGTTGCCTGCTGGCAATTCAACGTCGTCGGGGTATCCGAGGGTCCGTTGCAGCGCGGGGCTGGCATAGCTACGGGTGCCGTCCGGCTGCATGATGGCGATGATGTCGTTGGCGTTGTGGATGAGCGCGCGGAAACGCTCCTCGCTGGCGCGCAAGGCCGCTTCGGTCACCTTGCGCTCGGTGATATTCTCGACCATCGAGATCATCCGCAGCAGCGTCCGATCGGAGCCACGAATCGCCGAGACGGTGACGCGGACCCAGACCCAATGACCAGACCGGTGCCGCACACGCTTCTCTTGCGTGTAGGTATCGCGCAGGCCGGCGCGCAATTCGCCGCGCAACTTGATCGTGAGCGGCTGGTCGTCGGGGTGCGTCAGCGCCACGGGGCCGATCCGCATGAGCGTGGCCGCATCGTAATCGGTGATCATCCGCAGCGCGTTGTTGTGCAGCAGGACCGTGCCATCGGGATCGATCAGCGCCATCCCGATCGGCGCGGCATCGAAGATGGCGCGAAAGGTTTCTTCCTGTTGCACGCCGATGAACGCCGCCTGGATTGTAGTGATCGGGTCGGTACTCATACTTCCTTCAACGCGCTTTCACGCGGGCACCAGTACTCGCGCTCAACGCGCTTTCACGCGGGCACCAGTACTCGCGCTCAAGGTGCCATCACCCAAGCACCGGTACTCGCGCTTGCCGAGGCCCACCCACATGGACATCGGTGCAACCATTGTCGAGCATACGACAAGCAACGACTATCGCCCGTGTGGGTAGTCCCCAGGAGTACATTTGGCGGGCAGAAAATAGCCCACGGGGGCGGCGAGCCCACCCAAGCTTACCTGCGAGGAGCCTGCGTCGATCGCAACCATTGTATTCTTGACAAAGTTGACCCACTCCCGTATCCTACGCTCGACAATCGAATAATACTCCACTCTTATCCAGAGGGGCAGAGGGACCGGCCCGATGAAGCCCCAGCAACCACCCGCGCGAGCGGACAGGTGCTAACTCCGGCAGTGCAGACTGGAAGATGAGAGGTGGTGAGTTTCCGCGCGCATCTATTCCGGCGCGCGGACTTTCAACCCCTCATGCGGTCAAGTGAGGGGTTTTCGTATGTCCACCACAGCTGCGCCTACCCAACCACCGATCGGACAAGAGCTCATAGCCGAGTGGCACCGGTCTATGGCTGTACGTCCCATCCGGGCGACCTTGCTCCATCGCCACACCGCTGGCGATCACCACCACCAGCATCGTGCCCGCCCGCCTACCGTGTAACCCATTGGAGACAGACCCGCCGAAGGCACCCCCGCAAGTACGACCGCTCGGCACGGCAGACCGAGTAGGCGCGATATGTCATTGCCAAAATCAGCCGCAACGATGTTTGCCTGTACGACATTCATTACAAGGAGGCCCTACGATGACCGCCACAACCGGCATCTATCTCGACCACGCCGCGACGACCCCGTGCCGCCCCGAGGTCATCGCCGCGCTCGTACCCTATCTCGGCGAGCATTTCGGCAATGCGTCCGGCGTCTACGCCCTCAGTCGCGCCTCTCGCACCGCGCTCGATGCCGCGCGAGCCGGGGTAGCGGCGGTCTTGCACTGTCACCCCGGCGAAATCATCTTCACCGGTGGCGGCACGGAGAGCGACAACCTCGCCCTGCGCGGTGTCGCCACAGCCGCGCATCGCGCAGGGCGCGGGAATCACATCGTCATCTCCGCGATCGAGCACCACGCCATCCTGCACGCCGCCGACGAGCTAGAGGCGCAGGGCTTCGCGGTCACGCGCGTCGGGGTCGATCGCACCGGTCGGGTGACGCCGGAGGCGGTCGCCGCCGCGCTGCGACCAGATACTTGCCTGGTCAGCATCATGCTCGCCAATAATGAGGTCGGCACGATCAACCCGATCGCCGCGATCGCCGCCCTCGCCCACGCGCGCGGGATCCCCGTCCACACCGATGCGGTTCAGGCTCCCGGCGCGCTCGGCCTCGATGTGGACGCGTTGGGCGTCGATCTCCTCTCGCTGTCCGGCCATAAATTCTATGGGCCGAAGGGGGTCGGGGTGCTCTATGTACGACAGGGGATCGCCTTCGTCCCGCAGCAGCAGGGCGGAGGGCAGGAGGGTGGTCGCCGCGCGGGCACCGAGAATATCGCCGGGATCGTCGGCCTCGCCACTGCGTTGACCCTCGCCGAGTCCGAGCGCCCCGAGGTCAGCGTTCGCCTCGCCGCCCTGCGCGAACGCCTCGCCATCGGCCTCACCGCCGCGATCCCCGACCTGATCATCAACGGTCACCCGGTTGAGCATCTCCCCGGCACCCTGCACCTCAATCTACCCGGCGTCGATGGCGAATCGCTCCTCTACGGCCTCGATGCGCGCGGCATCGCCTGCTCCGCCGCGTCCGCGTGTTCGGCCGGTTCGACCGCCGCCAGCCACGTCTTGACCGCGATCGGCATCGACACGATCACCAGCGGCGCGAGCCTGCGCCTCACCCTCGGTCGCACCACGACCCTCGACGAGATCGACCATGTCATCGCCGTGCTGCCCGGTTTCGTCGCCGCATTACGCGGCACCCCGGCCCTGGCGGGATGAGCGCCGTGTGCT
The DNA here is from genome assembly GCA_036563365.1 of Thermomicrobiales bacterium. Taxonomy (GTDB): domain Bacteria; phylum Chloroflexota; class Chloroflexia; order Thermomicrobiales; family CADCWN01; genus CADCWN01. Next base: position 1,810 of record DATCMP010000630.1, on the reverse strand, counting down.
GCGGGTCGTGAGTCGCGAGGGGGTCGGAACCGGAGGCGCGGCGATACGGACGGGGCGGGGAGAGCGCGCTGAAGGGGGGCGGACCGCCCCCCCGCATTCGTCACTCGTCACTTGTCATGCCAAAGAATCCGATCAACTCGCGATTAACCCGCTCAGCGGCCTCGTGTTGCACCCAATGCGTCGTCTCCAACATGATCAGACGACCATCAGCACAAAGATTCAAGCTCAACTCGGCCAGTTCCGGTTCCAGGAAGGCATCGTGGCGACCCCAGAGGATCAGGGTCGGCGGCGTCACGCGCGGCGAGCCGAATGCCGGTGGGTAGCGCACCAGCGCTCGATACCAGTTGATCATCGCCGTGAATGCGCCCGGCTGCGACCACGCCTCGCGGTACCGTTCGAGATCGGCATCGCTGAAGGTGCCCGGTCGGCTCGAACCGCGCAATGCCCGCACCCCCGCACGCCAGTTCGCCAACCGCGTCGATGCCTCCGGCAACCACGGCAACTGGAAGAAGAAGACGTACCAGCTCCGCAGCAATTGGCTTAAGTGCCGCCGCAAGTAGGGCTGGATGATCGCCGGATGCGGCACATTCAGGATCGCCAGTCGCGCCACCCATGAGGGGTGGCGCGTCGCGACCCACCAGGCCACCACCGCGCCCCAATCGTGGCCGACGACGATCGCCCGATCATGCCCCTGGGCGGCGATCAGCCCGACCACATCCGCCCCCAGCCGATCGAGCGCGTAAGGCCGCACTCCCGAAGGCTTCTCGCTCAGGTTATAGCCACGCCCATCCGGCGCGACAACCCGGAACCCCGCCGCTGCCAGCGCGCCGATCTGCTTGCGCCAGCCATACCAGAATTCCGGGAAGCCATGGAGCAAGACGACCAACGGCCCATCGTGCAGCCCGGCGACGACCGCATGGAGCATGATCCGATTGGTCTCGATGAACACCGATTCCCAGCCATCTTCCATACGATCCCCTGTAACATACGATCTCTTGTTGCATGAGCTCCCGCAACAGTCCTGAAGGATGCATCCCGCGCGATCGCGTTAAGGGTTCCCACCTCGGGCGTCGGCAGGGGTTACGCCCGTCAACGCCGCGATCAGATGGCGTGTGGCACGGCTCAAATATCCCTGACGGCGATAGATCAGCAGTACGGGAATTGTCACCTCGAGTTCGGGGATCGGGAGTGTACGCAGCGATCCCAACCGCACTTCTTCCTCGATACTGCTCATCGGCAACAAACCCACGCCGAAATCCGCCTCGATCAGGCGTTTCTGTGCAGTCAGACTATCGATGGCGATAGTCTCTGCACCCTCTAGCCCACAGCGGAGCAACTGTCGTTCCAACACTCGTGCGAATGGTTCCCCTGATGATCCGTGACCAACCGGGAACGTAACCCAGGGGATACCGCGCAACCCGATCGGCGTGTCCGACTCGTCACGCCCGAGGTCGGATTGCCCGGCGCAGACAACCCGCAAGACTTCTTCTCCCACGAGTTGGGAGGCGAGCTCGGATTGCGTGTCGGCAAAGTACCGCAGGCCCAGATGGGCCTCACCAGCAAGCACCAGCGCGCTGACTTCATCACTTCGAGCGGTATGGAGCGCGAGCCGAATCTTCGGATAACGACGACGGAACGCTTGGAGTTGTGCGGTGAGCGGCGTGCTCGCCAACGTCCCTACCAGCGCCAGCTTGACCTCGCCGGTATCCTCGGTATCCACGGCACGGACCGCCATCGCGCCATCGCACGCCGCCGCCATGATCCGTTGGGCGTAAGGCCGGAAGGCTCGCCCCGCGTCGGTCGGTCGCAC
>DATCMP010000626.1:0-2305 GCA_036563365.1 Thermomicrobiales bacterium | reverse complement strand
TACACTGATTTTCGGCGAGCATGTAGGATGAGCTAGGAGGTAACGCGATGGATACCCCGCCCCGACTGGCACCGCTGCTGGCGCAGTTCGATTTCGCGCTCGATCGCCTGCTGACCCGCCTGGATGGCCTGACCGACACGGAATATCTCTGGGAGCCGGTACCGGGCTGCTGGAGTATCCGCCCGCGCGCACAGACCCCTGCCAATCTCGCCTTTGGCGGGGGCGACTGGGTGCTGGAAGTGGCCCGGCCCGCGCCCGATCCGCCGCCATTCACGACGATCGCGTGGCGGCTCTGCCACCTCGCCGTCTACATGCACCTGCGCGCCGACTACACGATCGGCACCAAAGCGCTGGACTGGAAAACGTTCATGATCCCCGCGACCGCCACCGCGGCCACGTCCACGCTGGTCACGGCGGGCGGCTTTTGGCGCGAAGCACTCACCAGCGCCGATGACACCGCCCTCGATCAGGTCGGGCGCAGCACCTTCCCGTGGGGTTTGGACCCCACCTTGCCGTTCCTCGACATCAGCTGGTGGGTCAATCAGGAGCTCCTGCACCACGGCGGCGAGATCGCTCTCCTGCGCGATCTCTACCGAGCGACGCCGCGTTAACGCCGCCCCACTACGAGGCGACGCACGGGTTGACATTGACAAGGAGCCACACCACCCCGCATCATCCCCCCGATGGGTAGTGTGGCGACGGCACAAGGGCACGGGCAGAGTATCCTCGACCGGGACCATCGAGTCCTGACGGCGGGGGTGATTCTGTCGATCACGGCGGTTGCCTTCGAGGGGCTGGCAGTCACGACGATCGCCCCGGCCATCGCCGGGGAGTTAAGCGGACTCGGCCTCTACGGTTGGATCTTCAGCGCCTACATGCTCGCGCAGATCGTCGGCACGGTCATCGCCGGGCAAACGGTCGATCGGCGCGGCCCCGCCCTTCCAGCCACGATCGCGGTGATCCTCTTCGGCGCGGGGCTGGCCCTCGCCGCCCTCGCGCCGACGATGCCGCTGCTGGTCGCCAGCCGCGCCCTGCAAGGGCTCGGGGCCGGGGCCATCGCCAACTGCGTCTACGCCAGCATCAACCTGCGCTACGACGATCACCTCCGACCGAGTATGCTCGCGGTCGTGTCGAGCGCCTATATCGTCCCCTCGATGGTCGGGCCATACGTGGCGGGTGTGATCGCCGAGCGGTTCGGCTGGCGCACGGTTTTCTGGATCTTGCTCCCGATCCTGATCGTCTCCGCCGCGTTGACCCTGCCGACCTTCCGGCGGGGCGGCGCGACAACGACGACCAGCACCCGCAATCAGATCCCGACCGCGCTGCAACTCGCCATCGGGACCGGACTCCTGCTCGCGGGGTTGGGGCGACTCCCCGATCTGCTGGGAGTGGTCGTGGCGCTGATCGGCCTCGGCGGCGCGTTGCCCGCGCTGCGGCGCTTGCTTCCTGCCGGAACATTGCTCGCGCGGCGCGGGCTCCCCGCCGCGATCCTCACGCGCGGGCTCTTCGTCGCCGCCTACTTCTCCGCCGACACCTACCTCGTCCTGGCGCTGACCGATCTGCGCGGCTACTCGCCCAGCATCGCCGGACTGGCGATCGCGACCGGCTCGCTCGCCTGGACCGCCTGCGCCTGGCTCCAAGCCCGCCTCGATCGCCGCGACAACGGCCAAGGGCGTGCCACACGAATCCAGCTCGGCGTCGCGATGCTCCTCCTCGGGGCGCTCGGGATGGCGCTCGTGCCGTGGTGGGGGACCGGGGCGCTCGCCCTCGCCCTCACGACCCATCTGCTCGCCGGGATGGGGATCGGCCTCGCCCACCCGACGGTTGGTGCGTTCTCCTTCGCCCGCGTCAAAGAGGGCGAGTCCGGCGCGATCTCGGCCGCGCTCCTCCTCGCCGACTCCTTCACCCCGGCGGTGGCGATCGGCCTCGGCGGCGCGCTGATCGCGGCGGGGCAGATCGTCGGCTGGTCGCCGCAGTTCACGATCGGCGGCGCACTCGGTTTCAGTGCGCCGTTGTTGGGCCTCGGGCTGTTGGCGGCAGGGCGATTGAGAGCGGCAAAGGGCGAGTAGAACGGTTCCTATCGACGCCATGAGGCGGGCGGTTAACACCGCGCTCTGGATGTGGTGTTGCCCTGCGCGGGTAGCGCGGCTTGCACGCTCACCACGCCCCGCTTGGGTTCGCCACCGTCATGCAACCATCAACGCCGCCCCATCCCCATCCTTATTTCCCCATTCCCCAAACACCGCAACAATCCCTCCCTCAAGGGGCTTGACAGCGATACAATAAAGATATATCTTTATTGTAT
>DATCMP010000618.1:0-5029 GCA_036563365.1 Thermomicrobiales bacterium | reverse complement strand
CCGGCCCCTCCCCGACGCGGGGAGGGGTGACTCATTGGGGGCTATTGGTTTCCGGTCAACTACTTCGCTGTTGACAAGTCACCCCTCCCCGCGTCGGGGAGGGGCCGGGGGAGGTGGTCGTCCCCAACCCCGCCAACAACTCCGCCGCCCGTTCGAGCGTGGCGAGATCGTCGGGCGGGAGGGCGGCGAGTTGGCGGGCGAGGACGGCGGTACGGCGGTCGCGGCCCTCTTGCAGGAGACGTTGGCCCGCGGATGTCGCGCGGATGAGGATGGCGCGACCATCGCCAGGGTCGGCCTCGCGCGTCACCAACCCCGCCGCTTCGAGCGCCGCGACGAGCCGCGTCATCGTCGGCGGGCGGACCTGTTCGGCGGCGGCGAGCGCGCCGAGGGAGAGCGGCCCCCCGAAGACGATCACCGAGAGAGCCGAGAGGCGCGGCGCGCTCAGGCCGCTGGCGTCATCCTCGCGTCGCAGGCGGCGGAGGAGGTGGATCGCCGCCGAGTGGAGGCGGGTAGCCGTGTTCGCGGCGCGGTCGTCGTGCGTCGGGCTTGCGCCGGGCTCGCTCATCGCCTATCCTATTCGTTAGCAAAGCTAACTAAATGGTGTTTGTTTGTGAAGGGAGGCGTTGCCATGAGTCCTTCGTCGGATCATCCGCTCTTCGGTCGCTGGTCGCTCGGTCAGGTCGCGTTGCCCGCACACGATCTCGCGCGGGCGATCGCATTTTACCGCGACACGCTGGCGATGCCGTTCCTCTTCCAGACCCCGGCGCTCGCCTTCTTCGACTGCGACGGCGTGCGCCTGATGCTCGCCCTGCCCGAACGCCCCGAGGCGGCCCAGGCCGGCTCGATCCTCTACTTCCGCGTCGCCGATCTCCGCGCGGCCTACGACGAACTCCGGTCGCGCGGCGTCGCGTTCATCGACGAACCGCACCTGATCGCCGCGATGCCCGACCACGAACTCTGGATGGCCTTCTTCACCGACTCCGAGGGCAATACCCTGAGCCTGATGAGCGAGGTGCGCTGAGTATCATCGCATAAGCGGGCAGTCCGTAGTCGGTAGTCGGTAGTCCGTAGTCGGTAGTCCGTAGTCGGTAGCCGACGGCCCGTAGTCGGTAGCGGCAAGGCGATGGCGTTTAGGCTCTGCGCCAGCAACAGACCTTCTACGGCCTACGGACTACCGACTACCGACTACGGACTGCCGACTCACGCCCCCGCCCGCTTTCGCGTACAATGCCCCCGACACGAATGAGTAGCTCATGCGGGGGAACCATGTCACCATCGATTGTTCTCGGGCTGCTGTTGGGGAGCCTGTACGGGCTCCTGTGGCACGCCTGCCTCGGGCGTCGCGCGCTCTGGCTGCCGATCAACTGGGCGCTCGGGATCGTCGGCTTCTTCGGGGGCTATGCCTTCGCGGTGGTGACGGGGATCAGCCTGCTCTCCTTGGGGGCGATCCCTTTAATCGAGGCCACCGTTGGCGCGTTCCTTGCGCTGGCGTGCGTATGGTTGCTTATCGGGCGACGCGTGGGCCGTATCATACCCGGCGCGGCCTAATGCTACCGACCGGCGCGTGAAAACGGGTGCGTGAAAACCGGCGCGCGAATACCGGCGCGTGAACAATGGAGGCGAGGTCGATATGAGAGGTAGGTTGGCATGAAGAAGTGGGCGATCATCGGGGGGATCATCGCGGTCGTCGTCCTGGCCCTGATCATCGGGCTCCTCTATTGGGGTGATGAGGGTCCGGTCACCGCCCGCCTGCGCGATATCTCGATCGTGTTCATCTCGCTCTTCTCGGTGATCGCGACGATCTTGCTCGCGGCGATCGTCGGCGCGATCCTCTGGTTGGTGCTCACCCTGCGCGACAAGGTGGTGCCGCTGCTCGAGACGCTGACCGCGACGGCGACGCGCGTGAAGGGGACGACGGAGTTCCTGACCGAGGAAGCGGTGAGCCCGGTTATCCAGGCCGCCGGTGCATTCGCCAAGATCCGCGCGGCGACCCGCGTGGCAACAGGTGGCAAGAAGCGCCCGGTGGCGCGGCACCGCAAGGAGTCCAAGACGCTCTAACCAGAGCCGGTGGTCGGTCAGCGAGGCGCGGGGGATACCATCCCCCGCGCCTCGCTCGTGTTGGCATGTCCCCTGCGATTAGGCGATGCAGATGCCGGATCTCGGCGCAGCAGCGGGAGGAGTACATTGATGAGTGAGCGACAGGCAGAACTAATCGCGCAGCTGGAGCAGTTGCGGAAGCGCGCGATGCAACAACCGGCACCCGAGGCCAACGTGGTCGGTTTCCTCGGGGGGGCCGCGCTCGGCCTGCTCGCCGGGGCGGCATTGGCCCTCTTCCTCTCGCCGAATACCGGGGAACAGACGCGCGAGCAGTTGCGCGATACCGGGATCGAGTTGAAGGATCGCGCCACCCAACTCGCCGGGCAGGCGCGAGAGCAAGCGGAGACGTTGACCGCCCAGGCGAAGGAGCAGGCAGGCACCCTAGGCTCGCAGGCCCAGGACACCCTGAGCCAGGTGAAGGATCGGGCGCAGACACTGACCGACTCCGCGAAGGATCAGGTGCAGAAGGTCGTCGCCACCGCGCAGGATAAGGCCGGCGATCTCACCGCCGTGGCGAAGGACAAGGTCGATGCCACGAAGGGGCAGGTGGCGACTCTCGCGGACACCGCGAAGAACACAACGACCGCTGCCGCCCACACTGCCGAGGCGAAGACCGCCGAGACGGCGCAGGATCAGGCCGACACTGCCAGCGCGAAGGTACAGGGTTCGTAGGGCGACCATTTTCTCGCCGCTCGCCGCACCGCAGCACAACGATTACCCCCGCGTCAGCTCCCCGGCGCGGGGGCTTTTCGCCGCCTCGCGGGATGGATCCTGCCACCAGCCACCGCCCGCGTAGACGCCCGAGACGTAGGGTAGGTCGCGGCTCGGGCTGTCCGTACAGAGGGTGGTATACTGTCCGCATCGGTGCTGTGCAGTGAGCGGAGCGAGGCGATGGCGGCGGAAACGATAGCGAACGGGCGGGGGCGCGGTCGACCTCGCCCATCCGCCGCGCAGGTGAACGGCTACGGGCGGGCGCTGGCGCTCAGTCTGGTGGCCGCCGGGGGCCTGGCAGGGCTGGCGCTGCTGGCGAGTCGGCTGACGGTCACGACCGGCACGATCCTCCTCTTCGCGCGGGACGAGTGGCACTTCTGGGTCGCCGGGGTGGCCCTGGCCTTGCTGGTCGGCGTGCTCGCCGCGCGGTTCGCGGCGGTTGCCCCGCGCGAGGGGTCCGGTCCATCGCCGCAGTTGGCCTCCCCCGCCGTCTCCACCCTGCCGATCCTGCCCGCCATCGCCACCTTCGGCGCGGTGTTGCTGGTCAGCATCTACCATACGACCGCGATGATCGCGATTGCGCCCGCGGTTCTGGCACCGACCCTGCTGGTGGCACTGATCGCGCGGTATCACCTCGAAGACGACCTCGGGCGGCTGCGTCGTGCGGCACGGACCGTGCATATCCTGCTCACGCACGGCGTCGCGTTCCTGGCGCTCGCGGCGATCTACATCAACAAGGTGCGCTCGCTCCTTTCCGCCTCGGTCGTCGCGCTCGTCGTGGTCCTGCTGCTGGTGCAAATCGCCGACGGCGAACGGTTCCCGACTGAACGCCGCCTGATCTACGGCCTCGTCGGTGGTCTCGTCCTCGGCGAGATCACCTGGGCGCTCAACTACTGGCCGCTGACCGGCTGGACCGGTGGAGCGGTCCTGCTGATCGCTTTTTATCTCGTCGCCGGTCTTCTCCTCGCCCAGGTGCGCGAAGGGGTCCGCCGTCGCGATCTGCTCGAATACGGCCTCGGCGCGGCGCTGATGTTCGCGGTGGTGGCGGGCGCGCTGTGGCGTTGAGTAGTCCGTAGTCGGTAGTCGGTAGTCGGTAGTCCGTAGAGGGTTTGTTCCTGGCGCAGCGGTGCTAACGCCACCGCCTAACTACTACGGACTACCGACTACCGACTACGGACTAACCCGGAGGAACGATGACAACCCCAGCCGAACTCTACGCCCTGATGCGGCAACTCGACCGCCTGGAAGAGTTGCGCGAGGATCTGCAAGAACTGGCGCTGCGCGGCGGCGCGTCGCTCGACGATGAGGACGAGGACGAGGATATCGAGATCGAAGAACTCGATGTCGCCGCGCTGACCGCCGAACTTGCCGATCTCGGCCTTACCACCCTGGACGATGTCGAGCGCCGAATCGCCGAGCTGAACGCGCGGTTGGACGAGGAGGAGTAGACGGCAGTCCGTAGTCCGTAGTCCGTAGTCCGTAGTAGAGATTCGTTACTGGCACAGAGCTAGTGATGCCACCGCCCAGCCACTACAGACTACGGACTACGGACTCTCTACTAAGCCGGAGGCACCATGAACGATCTCTTCGACCTGCAACGCGAGAAGCTGCTGGCGAAGCGCGCCCCGCTGGCAACGCGGATGCGACCACGCTCGCTCGATGAGTTCGTGGGGCAGGAGACGATCGTCGGGCCGGGGACGCTGTTGCGGCGGATCATCGAGGCCGACCGGCTGCCGTCGCTGATCCTCTGGGGGCCACCCGGCGTCGGCAAGACGACCCTGGCGCGGATCATCGCCGAGACGACCCGCGCCCACTTCGTGCCGCTCAGCGCGGTGACGGCGGGGGTGGCCGACCTGCGCGCAGCGGTGAAGGAGGCGAAAGATCGCCTGGGGATGCACGGCGGGCGCACGATCCTCTTCATCGATGAGGTCCACCGCTTCAACAAGGCGCAGCAGGACGCGATCCTGCCGCACGTCGAGGATGGCACGGTGACGTTGATCGGCGCGACGACGGAAAATCCGTCGTTCGAGGTCAACTCGGCGCTCCTCTCGCGCTCGCGCGTCTTCGTCCTCAAAAGTCTGAGCGACGATGACCTGCGCCGCCTGATCGAGCGCGCGATGGCCGATCCGGAACGCGGCCTCGGCGGCGACAAGACGGAGCTGACCGATGACGCGATGGCGCAACTGATCAACTTCGCCAATGGCGACGCCCGGTTCGCGCT
>DATCMP010000613.1:0-2635 GCA_036563365.1 Thermomicrobiales bacterium | reverse complement strand
CGACGAGCAATTGTGCCGTTATGTTCGTGAAACTTCGGCCGGTAGAGGTAGGATAAGTCGGTTTTGGGAGCGGTTTCCGAAGCGTGAATGGTGCTCCATTCACCGCACAAAAACTGCGAAATCCCGTCCAGAAATCCAACGCGATCATCTTGCTATCCGCACCGTCAGCGCGTGATCCAGCGTCGCTTGACGTCACCACCGCTGGCGCGCGTCGAACCGTCAGCACCGGTTGCTGAATCCGCCGCAACCCCTCCCGAATCCCTTCGCGATCGAGCACGACCCGCAGCGTCGGTGCCAGGTCCGCCTCACCCGCCGCCCAAAGCCCCACCTCGACCGCGAAGAAGGCGAGCGTTTGGCCCGCGTGTGTATTGAGATACGCCAGGGCCTCCAGGTGCTCGCGCGTGAAGGCCCGTGCGATCCAGACGATCACGTCGGCCCCGACCCTCGGCGCGTAGGTGAGCGCCTTCCCCAGGTGATCGTGATTCGACTTTTCTAACTGGTTCTCGATCAGCACCCGCCCCCCGGTCGCGCGATCCGTGGCGACAACATCCGCCCGATACGGGCCGACCGGAATCTCAGTGCCGACCAGTTCCAGTTCCATCCCCAGCGCGAGCGAGAGCCGGGCGAGGTTATCCTCGCGCGCAAGCCAGGGCGTGAAGTCCCTCGCCTCGTGCCGCCAATATTGCCGCAAATCAACTGCGGCACCGCTACGGAGTTGTGTTGCCATCAGGGTCCCTCGCCACATTGACCATTTCGATATTCGGTTCCGCTATGCGCGAGCAGCATCGATAAAACTCTCGTCGATATAGTGAAGCTTGGGCACGCGCTCTACCCCGAAACCCAAAACCTTCCCACCGTCTCCCCCGAATACCTCATCGGGATCATAGCCGAAGCGCAAATAGGCATGCGCTCGCAAGAGCCACGCAGCGAACGCAAATTCGGCGCACACAGCATCGGCAATCGGGTGGATCGCCACCAAGCCCGCGCTCTGTGTGAAGTGCAGCCCATCCGCCCGCGCGTGCAGCGTCGCCGTCTTCCCAGGGTAGGGAAATTGGTTATCGTAGATATGGTGCACGCTCCAGGCGTGCGTACTCCCTGTGCGCTGAGGTCGCTCGCCACCCGCGATCAGGAATGCCGACACCGCCGGGCCGTTCGACCGCGAATCGAGCGTCACCCCACGTCCCCGCGCCAGGGACTTCAACTCCTGCGGATAGTTATGATACTTTGGCACCCGATCGCATCCGGCCCACAACAACTCCGCCCGGGCCGACCAACGCACGAACGCATCGAGGTTCAGGCATACCTGTAAAGCTGCCGCGCGGATCGGCTCACCCTCGATCGCTGTCGCTTCGTGCGCCACCCACCCGTCGAGATCGTCCAGTCGGCATGGTGCGAGAAGTTTGCTCATCAATGTCCTCTATCGGTAGCGCCGACTACGCCGCGTACAACAATTCCTGCATCTCGGTCACCGCCTCGCGCAGCCCCGCCGCCCCCCCGAACAACCGCGCGATCTCCACCGGGTTCCCCCGCGCGGCGATCGGCGGCACCTGCAACGCCTGCGGGATCGCGAACTCCGCCGTCCCATACGCGGCGTACTTCTCCAACAACTCCCCCAAAATCGCCTGCGCCTCCGGCCCGTACCGGTCGAAGAAGTCCGTCCGGTCCCGCCGCAAGCGCTCCGCCCGCTCCCGCCGCGTCCGAAGCGGCGCGTCGAACGCCAGGTGGCACAGCAGGTCGAATGGGTCCGCCTCCGGCTGCCCCGTCGCCGCCGCCAGCGCCGCGAAGTCCAGCCCTCGCGCCGCCAGCGCCGTCACCACCACGCCGCGCCGCGCCGGGTCGGCCCACGCCGCGCGCAACTCCGTCGCCGACGGATAGAGCGTCCGCACCCGCTCCGCCGCGTAGTCCGAGAGTTGCACCGTCCGCAACTGCTTCCCGTCCGCGTCGAGCTCGTACACCAGGTGCAGCGCGATCTCCACCGTCCCGCCATCGACGTAATACCGCGTCCGCTTCGTCCCCGGCTGGTCGCCGATCGGCGGCTGGGGCGGCGTCGGTGGTCGCGGCCCATCCTCCTGCTGTTCGCCCGCCCCCACCTCGATCTCCGCGATCGTCGCGCCGTCCTCCCCGAGCCGCACCTCCGTCTCGATCGTCGGTTCCCCATCGAACTCCGGGTCCGCGAAGAGCCGCGTCGCCGACCCTGTGTAATCGAGGATCGTGAAGAACAGCTTGTCGTAGTCGTCGCGCACCCGCGTCCCGCGCCCGATGATCTGCTTGAACTCCACCATCGAGCCGATCACCCGCGCCAGCACCACATTCTTCACCGTCGGCATATCGACGCCCGTCGTCAACAACTGCGACGTCGTCAGGATCGTCGGGATCTGCTGTTCGGGATCCTGGAAGGTGCCGAGATGTCCCCGCCCGATCGCCCCCTCATCCGAGGTCACCCGGCAGACGTAATCGGGATGCCGCTTGGTGAGGTCGCTGTTGAGATTGTTCAGCGCTCGGCGCATCTCGTCCGCGTGCTGCTGATCGACGCAGAAGACCACGGTCTTATCGTACCGACTCGTCGCCTTCAGGTGGTCAGTCAGGTGCCGCGCGATCGCCTCGGTCCGCGCCCGCAACGCCACCACCCGCTCGA
>DATCMP010000065.1:0-2074 GCA_036563365.1 Thermomicrobiales bacterium | reverse complement strand
GGCGGGGTGGCGCTCGAAGGCTGCAACGAGAATTTGGTCCTCACCCGCCCCGAGGTGATCGAGCGGATCCACGAAGCCTACCTCGCCGCCGGGGCCGACGTGATCGAGACTGACACCTTCCAGGGGAGTCGGCTGAAGCTGGACGAATGGGGACTGGGCGACAAAACCATCGAAATTAACCGCAAAGCGGCCGCGATCGCCCGCGCCGCCGCCGATCGTTGGTCCACGCCGGAGCGACCGCGTTTCGTCGCCGGCTCGATCGGGCCGACCGGGATGCTCCCCTCCGCCGACGACCCCGCCCTCTCGAAGGTCACCTACGCCGAACTCAGCAATATCTTCTACGAGCAGGCACAGGGACTCGCCGAAGGGGGCGTCGACCTTTTCATTGTCGAGACGATGGTCGATATCCTCGAATTGCGCGCGGCGATCAACGGGATCAACCGCCTCAACCGGGACCTCGGGCGGCAAATCCCGATCCAGGCGCAAGCGTTCTTCGATGTCAGCGGCCGGATGCTCCTCGGCACCGACATCGAGGCGGTGATGACCACCCTCGAAGCGCTGCAAGGGGTTGACCTGATCGGACTCAACTGCGGCACCGGACCCGAACATATGCGCGAGCCGATCCGCTTCCTCACCGAGCATAGCCGCACAAAAATCAGCGTCATCCCGAACGCCGGGTTGCCGATCAACGTCAATGACAAGGCGGTCTTCCCGCTCGGGCCGGCGGAGATGGCGCAGGAATTGGCCGAATTTGTCACCGAATTCGGCGTGAACACGGTCGGCGGCTGCTGCGGGACGACACCGGCGCACATCGCGGCGATCGTCGCGGCGATCGGTGATCGCGCACCGAAGGAGCGCAACATCGTATGAGTGGCCGAACAGGTACTTATCATCCGCGCGTCTCCAGCGGGATGCGCGCGGTCAGCCTCATCCAGGAACCTGCCCCGCTCCTGGTCGGCGAGCGCGTCAACGCGACCGGCAGCCGCAAGATTAAGCGCCTACTGCTCGCGGAGGATTATGACGGTGTCCTCGCGGTGGCGCGGGAGCAATTAGACTCCGGCGCGCACATCCTCGACATCTCGGTGGCGATGACCGAGCGCAGCGACGAAGTCGAGCAGATGAAGCAGGTCGTCAAGAAGCTCTCGATGGGGATCGAGTTGCCGCTGATGATCGACTCGACCGAGGCCGACGTGATCAAGGCGGCGCTGGAGATCTATCCGGGCCGCGCGATCGTTAACTCGATCCACATGGAAGACGGGCGTGGCAAGATCGAGCGGGTGGTGCCGCTGCTGGTCGAGCATGGCGCGGCGGTGGTCGTCCTGACGATCGACGAGAGCGGCATGGCGAAAACCGCCGACCGCAAGCTCGAAGTCGCCAAGAAGATCTACGATATCGTCGTCAACGAGTATGGGCTGCGCCCCGATGCGCTCCTCTTCGACGCGCTGACCTTCCCGTTGACGACCGGCGACCCGGAATTCGCGCCGTCCGCCGTCGAGACGATCGAGGGGATCCGCGCGATTAAACGCGAGTTGCCGGGGGTGCTGACGATCCTCGGGGTTTCGAACCTCTCGTTCGGGATCTCGCCCCAGGCGCGCGGTGTCCTCAATTCGGTCTTCCTCTACCACGCCGTCGCCGCCGGGCTCGACGCGGCGATCATCAATCCGGCGCACGTCACCCCCTATGCCGAGATCGATGCCGAGCAGCGCGAGTTGATGGAGGATCTCGTCTTCAACCGCCGACCGGATGCCCTCGCCCGCGTGATCACCTTCTACGAAGCGCACTCCCCCGCGGCTCAGGCCGAGGTCGCCGACCCGACCGCGGGCTTCACGACCGACCAGAAGATCCACTACCAGATCCTCCACCGCAAGAAGGAAGGGGTGGAGAACCTGATCGATCTGGCGATCGGCGAACGGATCGGCAAATCGGCCGTGACGACCCTCCAAGAGGAGGGCGCAGCGGCGACCACCGCCGCCGCGGTCGAGGTGCTCAACGCCGTCTTGCTCCCGGCGATGAAGGAGGTCGGGGACAAGTTCGGAGCAGGCGAGCTGATCTTGCCGTTCGTCCTGCAATCTGC
>DATCMP010000585.1:0-1866 GCA_036563365.1 Thermomicrobiales bacterium | reverse complement strand
GGCGCGCTCACCTTCCTCCTCGGCGTGTCGGCGGGACGCTGGGGCGAGATTCACGCGGTGGAAGCGGCCGATCTTGCGCCCGCGGCGCGGTTTCTCAACGCCGCGCTCTGCGTCGCGACGGTCGCGTTCGTATGCGTGGCGGGGCGACGACTTTTCGGTGGGCGCGTCGGCCTGCTTGCCGGTATCCTCCTCGCCCTCAGCCCCCTCGCGTGGATCACCGCGTATGCACCGACCGGGGAAGCGCTGGCGGCATTCGTCGCACTCCTCGCCTTCGCCGGGATTGCCGGGGCGCTCGGCGATCGGGCCATTGACCCGAGGGGCGGGCACCGCCGCGAGCAGGCCGCACGGAATCCCCGGTGGCCCCGACTCCTCGCCGTGGCGTTCGCCGTCGGGTTTGCCGCCGGTGTACGCCCGGCGCTGCTCCTGCTGACACCGCCCCTCATCGCTGTCGCGCTGACACGGGGCAAACGCGAGCGGGTAAGCGGCGGTGCCTCCCTGCTGGCCGGGGTGATCGGCTATCTCGCGACCGGCACCGCCGTGCTCACCGCGCTGCCCACATTCCTGAACGCGACCGGCCGCGCCGTGCAAGGCTACGAGCTCCGGGTCGCACCGGCCACGCTCGCCCTGCTGATACGCCACCTACCCGCCGCCATCACCATCCTCGGTCGGGCCGATCCGCTGATGACCTTACTGGATGGCCTGTGGGCGCTCGTCTGGACCGTCGGGGTCGTGTCCGGCACCGCGACCGCGGAGCAGCGCGCGTATCCGCGACGGGGTTTGCTCCTCCTCACCTTCCTGGGCCTATCCTTGCTCCTCATGCTGTTGCACCGCACGCTCGATGTGGGCCACTTCGCCGTGTACAGCCCCTTCCTTGCCTTGCTCGGCGGCGTGGCCCTCGACGAGATGCTGCGCGTCGTGACCGAATCGGGTCGCGTGCGACGGCGACGCGGCTAACTCGCGCGTTCGCGCAGACACGCACTGGCGGAGGAACTCCGCCAGTGCGTGGACCGGCAGGCTGCCCCAAATGATTCATCATCGTTCACCGTTTGCCACCCAAGTCGATCCGGGGTCCCCACGACGGCCATGTGCCGAAAGTGCTACCGATGGATCGTTTCACCGGGCTGTACTCGCGGCGCGAACACGGTCGTGGCACCCGTTGACCTCCGCGTTGACCTCCGCGTTGACCTCCGCAACAGTCTACTCACCCCCCATCCCCTACACTCTTCGCGCACCGGGCTTACGCCGAGTGGGCCGTTGTCGTGACGTGGCGTGGTGAACCGCCACCCCGAGGGAGGAATTGATGCGGTACGAGATCACGAATACGGCGCAAGGGGTCACTCTGACCCCGGATGACCACGCCCTGATCGACGACGACCTGGGCCGCCACCTCGATCCGCTCCTCGAGGCGTTCTCCGAGGACTCGGTCTACCTGCGCGTGCTCGTCAACGACGAGTCCGGTCGCCCGTTCACCGACGTCACCCTGCGCCTCGCCCTCCCCGACCAGTTGCTCCGCGCCCACGAGTCCGGGCCGGCGTTCCGGCCCGCGTTCCAGCAGGCGCTCCGCGAGTTGCGGCGCCAGGTGCGCGACTACAAGGACCGCAACGGAGCGGACCACAGCCGTAAACATCGCGCGGCACCGCCCCACAGGTCGTAGCGTCGCGGAGCGTCGAACAAGGGCCGGGTGGGGACGGGGGTCGAGCGACCCGCGCTCGGTGCCGCCATAAACGTGGAGGGAGGCGCAAGCCTCTGTTCGCACGGGGAGATCGCCCCATTGCAGACCCGCTGCCGGTGCGGATGGTGCGGACCGAGCATCGGTCCGCGACGTCATCCGCGTGTGCTGCGATCGGGCGAGGAGAGTGTCATGGC
>DATCMP010000534.1:0-15839 GCA_036563365.1 Thermomicrobiales bacterium | reverse complement strand
CGACCCGGGTCGATCGGCGCGGCGATGAGCCGGTCGAGGGCTGCTTGCACGGCGACCACCGCGCAGCCGGTAGCCGAGATCAACCGTTGCCCGTGCTGTTCTGCCGCCGCATCGTAGATCATCAGCGGGCAATCACCGGACGTATTGATGGCGGTCGCGCGGAGTGCGCCGGTCGCCGTCAGCAGCGCCGCGAGATGGCGTGCCGGTTCGCCGGTACTTTCGCGCAGGCGTGTGACGATCGCCGCCACCTGGATCGGCTCGCCCCAGGCGAGGTCGCCTTCGGCGAGTGCCAGGAGATAGGCCGTCAGGTCGCCGCACTCGTCCTCGTCCAGATCGGGGCACAGATCGGTAAAGAGGCGCACGGTGCTGTCGGCCCATGCGGCGATCTGCCGCTCGGGGTCGCCACCCGGTCTACGTAAGCGTTCGCTTCCGAGCCCGGCGAGGAGTGATCCGAGTTCCAAGGCCACCTGGACCCGCTCGCCAGCGCCTGTCAGCGCCACGTTGTCCCAGTTGCCGCCGGTATCGACGATCGTCACGCTCGTTCCGGCGGCCAGTTGCCCGAGCACCCATGTTTGTAGCGCCGCGGCCTGCCCATCCGCTGTGGCCCCGATCGCGACGAGGTCTTCGCCGCGTGCCGGGATGATTGCCCCGCCATCGCGCCGGAGCCCGAACGGTAGGCCGACCGCGCGTTTCCCGTGGCCGATGGTTCCGTCGGTCGTCGGCGCGAGCGGGGCCAGCAACGAGGCTCCGCGCGCGGTGAGGGTCAATTCTCGCCCGATGATCGCGATGCCGAGCGGCGAGCACGACAGGAGGGTATCGTCGCTGCGACCGGGGCCGAACGACGCGGCCAGGAAGCCGAGCTGGTGCAAAGCTTTCTCCACCTCGGCGCGCAACGCGCGCGCACCGTGTGGCTCGACGGCGCAACCGATCAGGAGGCGGGCGGGGCGCGGGCGGTCGTCTTCGGTACCGCCGGCCGAGATCAGCGCGAGCAACTCGCGGCGCTCGGCCAGCAGATCGTCCGCTCCCTCACAATCGGAAATCCCGCCTCGTTGGCCCGATCTGCGGCGGGCTTCGATCTCGCTATCGATCAGGGTCAGGCGGCGATGGAGTTCGAGCGAGATCGGGGCAGGCGAGCCGACCGGTTCGAGGTGCAGCGTGAGGAAGATCGGGATAGCCGCCAGCGCCGGGGTTTCGAGGAGGACACGCGTCCAGTCGGGGTGGGGCTCGGCGGTCAATTCGGTCAGCGACCAGCCGATCGTGACCAACCCGCGCGAGCGTGAGTTGAACCAATCTCCGGCGAGGTGCTTCGCTTCGGCCAGGGTCGCCGGATGAACCGACAAGGGTAGGTCGGCGGCGATGGCGTAGAGGTCGTGCAAGAGACTTTCGGGGTCGCTACCCTGAATTGTCAGATAGGTAGAGACCTCGCCCCAGCCGGCTTCCACCAAGGCGGGTAGATATTCGACCCCGATGTCGTTTGCCAGTGCCGCGCCGGCAAATCCGGCGCGCGTCGAGGTGCGCCAGGCGGCACCCGCGCGCTCGGCATCGACCGGCCAACGGGTCGTGACGATCTGGCAGTTTTCAAGGGGTAGCGATGCCGCTAGTTCCTCCACCGCGTGCAGATCGCGTCCGCCGGTGGCCGCGAGTCGGAGCAGGCCAATATAGACGCCATCCTCGCGAAGCAACGCCCCTACTTCACCCGCCCCGCCCCGCCCCAGCGCGACGACACCGGCCGGAAATTCCGGCTCGTCGCTGAATGTCAGCGGCGGCTCCGGCGCGCGAAAGCGCGCGAGACGCGATGAAAGACGCCAAGCCATCATGTCCTCCCCATCAGCAATCGGCACGTCGGGGCCAGCATCCGCCGGTGTGGTGCGCGGGCGTGAGCACCCTGCCACAATCGGACACCGACCCCGACGGTATGTTTAGCGATTAGCCCGCCAACTCGATACTAGTTTCTTCACTGTCGCGATATAGTGATCCGGGCTGTTGCCATCCGATGAAGGGGCATAAACGGGGATGATCTCATCAACGGTTGTCAGATCCCAATCGGCGATATAGAGGTCGCGGATGAGTCGATACCAGTCTTCGATACCTTGTTCCCAGCTTTCGTATTTGCGATAGCCCTGATAATCGACATAGCCTGCGGTCGTGCGAATGTTGCCGACCGACTTCGTGGTACGAGCGACCCCTGCGGTGCCGGCGGTACTCTCGTTGATGAAAAAGGCGAGGCAGAAGGCCGGGTCGATACCGTATTCGAGGCCGAGGGCGTACATGGCGTCTGCCGCGCCCACCGCCGGGGAGTTGTACTTTTGCAATACTCGCCGGATCGCGGCGGCGTCCATCGAAGGGGTGTGGCGCACATCCCAGTTGTCGGTGACGCTCGTGGTGGATGCCGCGCCTTGCGGCGCGCCGTCACCCTTGCTGCTGGCGGGGCCCTGTGCCGGGTACGCAGCCGGGGTGGGTGAGGCTGCGGGAGCGGGCGAGGCCGCGCCAGGTTTTGCTGAGGCTGCCGGGGCGGTACTCGGCTGCGTCGTCGCGGCGGGCGCGGCACCGACGAGTGCGGGACCGAGGCCGGGGGCGCTGAGGCTTGCGCCCGGTGGCTCGGTGCGGAGGAAGAGGAGCATCGCCACGGCCAGGAGGGTCGAAAGGGTGAGGATAACGGTGAACCGATTCCGCATCAGCGGCCCCCTTGCTGCTTTACTTGCGCCAGTTCCTCGGCGGTGATCGGGCGGAACGCCGCACCATCGTTGATATAGACCAGTCGCTCGTCTTTTACCTGCACGGTCAGATCGGGCTTGGCATCGCCGTTAATGTCTTCGACCTGAAGCTTGACGACCGTGAGATCCTGGTCGCGCCCGAAGAGGGTCGGCCCGACCAGCACCATCGGCTTCGTCACATCGCCGCCGGGGAACTCCATGATCGTCACGCGGCGGTTGAGGTTCATCGCGACGAAGTGGCTCGGTGCGCCGGCCGTCTCGCCGTGCCCGACGAAGGCGTCGAGTTGCGAGGTGCGCGGGCGACCGTACTTGAGGTCATCGGCCTTGACCTGGGTCCAGGCCATCAAGCTGGTGATCCCGAAGTAGAGGACGATCGCCAGCGCGCCGACCAGCAGCGCGGTCGTGAGCAGCTTGCTCGGGTCCGGGAGGGCCGGGAAGGGGATCGAGTGCGGCACGCTGATCTCGCGGGGATTGCCGTAGGCACCGCGCGGCACCGCGCGAAGTTGGGCGGCACTTGCGGCCCGCTGCGCCCGCACCGCACCGCCGCTAACCGCTTTTGTCGGGGCATCATCATCGATGATCACGTACTGGGGGCGTCGCGCTGCGCTCATGATTATTCCTCCCGACCGCCATGCGCGGTCCGATTAGAACAAAACCTGGATTAGATGGCGAAAGGGAAAGGTCCGTGCCCTTAGAATATCTGGCGGATCACACCGCGCAGCACCCCTTGGATGGCAAAATCTTGGTCGGCGGTGACGAGGATCGGCTTCATCGTCTTGTTCGCCGGTTGCAGTCTGACCTGCTTGCCCTCGCGGAAGAACGTCTTGAGGGTGACGCCATCTTCCAGCAGGGCGACGACGATCTCGCCATTCGCCGCGGTCGCGCGGGGCTCGATGATCACGAGGTCGCCGTCGCAGATATGCTCATCGATCATGCTGGTCCCGCGAACACGCAGGGCATAGGCACCGGGCGCGCCAGCCATCGTCATCGAGACATCGCACCACCGGTCATGATCGTCGAGCGGTTGGATCGGCTCACCGGCGGCGATGAGCCCCCGGATCGGTAGGCTCACCATCCGGGCGGCCTGCGGACCAGCGCCGTCCGGGCCACGATCGACGATCTCGATCGCCCGGGCGAGGTTGCCGCGACGGCGAATATACCCTTTTCGTTCCAGGCCCTTCAGGTGATAATCTACCGTGTTGGTCGAGCCGAAGTTGAGCTTCTCGGCGATTTCGCGCATCGTCGGCGCGCAACCGTGCCACTCCAGATACTGGAGGATAAATTGGTAGACTTCACGTTGTTTGGTCCCGAGCCGGTCTACCATGATGAACTCCTCTAGATGGTTGTTCGTAGCGTCCGTACATTTGTTCTAGGCGCATTGTAAGGTAGAACATATGTTCTGTCAATAGGGGGGATGGGGAAAGATCGGCATTCGTTCGCGATTTCTCCACTCCTCTCGTTGCGAACGATCCCGCCAAGATTCTTTACTATCCGCTTTGTTACATTCACAATGCCTCGTGAGTAGGCCGGTGCCCCTATATTGCAACTACTCCAGGAGGCGTGCTCGATGCTGCTCAAGGCCGTCACGATCGACTTTCACAATACGATCGCCCGCTCCGACCGTTGGTTCGAGCTGGAGGTGCTTGAACTGGTACCCGAGGTATTGCGCCTCTGTGCGGAACAAGGGGCTTTGGTCATGGACGACGATCTGCCCGAACGCGCCCGCGCTGCATATCGTGCGCTGCGCCAAGGGATCATCGCGTCCGGCGAGGAGCGCGACGCGCTCGATTGTGCGCTTGCCACCCTGACCGAGATCGGGGTCACCCTACCCGAATCGGCAGCCGCGGCGGCGATCGAGACGCTGATGCGCGACGCCCTGACCGACGCGACGCCGATGCCGGGGGTGATCGCGGCGATCGGCACATTGCGCTCGCGCGGCATGCGGCTCGGGGTTGTGTCGAGTGCGGTCCACCACCCGTATCTCGATTGGACGCTGAGACAGTTTGGTATCGGTGACGCCTTCGCCACGGTGATTACTTCGGCGTCGAGCGGCTATTACAAGTCCCGGCCCGAGATCTATCACGCCGCCTTGCGCGAGCTTGGTGTGACCGCTGCCGAGACGGTCCATGTCGGTGACTCATATCGCTTCGATGTGCAGGGTGCCAAGCGTGCCGGGATGCGGGCTGTCTGGTATGCGCCGACAAACGTCGCATTGGCGCAACCCAACAATGAGGCCGACGCGACGATCGCCGACTTGGCGACACTGCCCACGGTCATCGCGACGCTTGCGGGTGAGGATGCGCCGCGCAAACGCTGGTGGCAGCGGTAGGGTGCGTGCACCTTCCCCAGCGTGTGTACGTGGACGAGGGGTCGCTGGCAATGGGCGATCTGGAGCTCCTCACAGCGTGTGTATTTGGACAGTGCGACGAATGTTCACCGTCGCCGATTCCTGCCAGCCCGATGGCGCATGGTATACTGCTGCCGATGGAGATTGTTCGATACCTCCATCGTTTCTTCATCAGGTCAGGCATTGGGGCACTGCGGTGAACGCTCGGTGTGGCGACAACCAACGCACGCAGATGTCGGCGCGTTTGCGCTGTTACCTCCTTGCCTGCCCCACAGTCCCGACACTGCCGCTGACCACCGGTGCGGGGCGGGGTGGCCTCCCGGTCCCTCCTCGGCAGGGGTAAGCCCCTGCGGGCCTCGGCCACCGCTGCGCGCGTTCAGCGCGTTTCCCGAATGACGGATTCTCCCTTCTTGAATTGACAAGGTGCGTTGCCGCGTGGGTGACCGGCGCGCGACGCCGACGGTCTTTCGGTCTGTGCCGAGAGCCGGTTTTCGTGTGACGTAGACGGAGGAAGTTATGGCGACCGAGCAAACGACCGGGGGACAGACCGAATCGCGGTTTGTCGAGGATCTGACCGACATCGAGGACGATTTCGACCGCTGGTACGTCGAGGTCAATCAAAAGGCCGGCCTGGTCGATGACGCGCCGATCCGCGGCTGCAAGATCCTCAAGCCGTATGGCTACGCCCTCTGGGAGGCGTGTCAGGAATATCTCAATCCGAAGTTCAAGGAAGTCGGCGTCAAGAATGCTTACTTCCCGATGTTCATCCCGCGCGGGCTCTTGGAGCGCGAGGCTGACCATGTCGAAGGCTTCACCCCGGAAGTCGCCTGGGTGACGCGTGGCGGGGGGCACGACTTCCCGGCGGGCGAAGAATGGGCGGTGCGCCCGACGAGC
This sequence comes from Thermomicrobiales bacterium, assembly GCA_036563365.1. Classification (GTDB taxonomy): domain Bacteria; phylum Chloroflexota; class Chloroflexia; order Thermomicrobiales; family CADCWN01; genus CADCWN01. Next base: position 9,884 of record DATCMP010000534.1, on the reverse strand, counting down.
GAAGCGATCATCATGCCGACGATCGCCAAGTGGGTGCAGTCGTACCGCGACCTGCCACAGCTCCTCAATCAGTGGGGCAGCGTCTTCCGCTGGGAGAATCGACCGCGCGCCTGGCTCCGCACCTCCGAGTTCCTCTGGCACGAGGGGCATACCGCCCATGCCACCGCTGAAGAGGCCGAGGCGTTCACGCTGACGATCCTGAACCTCTTCGAGAAATTCCTGCGCGAATTCCTGGCGATCCCGACGATCCCAGGGCGCAAGAGCGACTCGGAGAAGTTCGCCGGGGCGCAGCGGACCTACAGCGTTGAGGCGATGATGGGCGGCAAGCATTGGGCGTTGCAGGCCGGTACGTCACACTACTTCGGCGATAACTTCGGCAAGGCGTTCGACATTCAGTACCTCGATCGCGACGGCACGCGCAAGTTCGCCAATACGACCTCCTGGGCGGTGAGCCAGCGCGTGATCGGCGCGGTGATCATGGCCCACGGCGACGAGGCCGGGTTGATCCTCCCGCCGCGGATCGCGCCGATCCAGGTGATCGGCGTGCCGATCTTCCGCAAGGATGCCGAGCGCGAGGCGGTCGAACCGGCGTTGAACGCTGCCCTCGCTGCGCTGAAAGCGGTTGGCATCCGGGTTGACAGCGACTGGAGCGAGAATCGACCGGGCTGGAAGCGCAGCGAGTGGGAGCTGAAGGGGGTGCCGTTGCGGCTGGAAGTCGGTCCGCGCGACATCGCCGCCGGGGAGGTGCGGGTCGCGCGCCGCGACACGCGCGAGGCGCAGCAGATCGCGGTTGCCGATCTCGCTACGGCGATCCCGGCGCTACTCGACACGATCCAGAGCGCGATGTTTGCCAAGGCCCAGGCGATGCTGGACAGCAAGATGCGTCCGATCGATAGCTACGACGAATTCAAGAGCCTGGTCGCCAACAACGCGGGTTGGGGCCTGATCCGCTGGTGCGGCGACGAGGCGTGCGAGACGGCGATCAAGGAGGAGACGAAGGCCACGAGCCGTAACCTCCCGCTCTCCGGGCAGCCGGATCCGGGTCCGTGCTTGAAGTGTGGCAAGCACGCCGATGGCCCGCGCTGGCTCTTCTCCCGCGCGTACTAACGAGTCGTGAGTCGTGGGTCGTGAGTCGCGAGAAGGTGCGCTGAAGCTAATTGCCGTCGTATCAGTGCTGCGCCACTCACGACGCACGACCCACGACTCACGACTACCCCCGGAGGACGCCATGCTGACGGTCGATCAATTGCTGTCATTTCGCAGTGTTGGTACTGTGCGGATCAGTCCGGATGGCGCGGTGGTCGTCTATGCGTTGGGGCCGGCGCTGGCGGGCGAGTTCGCGGAGGCGGGTACGCACCTCTGGGCTGTTGCCGTTGAGGGTGGAGTACCGCGTCAACTGACGTTCGGGGCGGGGAAAGATTCTGCCCCGGCCTGGTCGCCGGATAGCAAGTTGCTCGCGTTTCTGTCGGATCGCGGCGGGGATGGGAAACGCCTCTACCTCCTGCCGTGCGATGGCGGCGAGGCACAGCCGCTCGATACTGGAGCGGGGGCGATCAAAGCGTTTGCCTGGTCGCCTGACGGTGGGCAGATCGCCTTCCTACGCACCGATCCGGTCGGTGATCCTGTTGCCGCCGAGAAGAACGCGCCGATCGTCGTCGAGGAGTCGCCGCGCTACGATCGTCTCTGGATAATCGATCTGGCAACACGCGCAGTGCGGCAAACAACCGATGCTGCGGCGCATATCTGGGAGTTCGACTGGCTGGGCGATGGGAGCGGGCTGGCGGTGGTGGTGGCTGATGAGCCGACCGATGCCGCGTGGTATAGCTGCCGATTGGCGCGGCTCGATCTCGCGACCGGTGCGTTGACCACCCTCTACCAGCCGCCGACCGGGCGTGAGGTCGCACGGCCTGCGTCGTCGCCCGATGGTCGCGCGGTGGCCTGCATCGTCTGTACCTGGAGCGATCCGGGGATGTCCGGCGGCGATCTTTGGCTCGTGTCCAGCGACCCGGCAAGCGGTGCCACGCCGCGCAATCTGACCGCAGGTGTGGAGTTCAGCGTGAATACGGCGACCTGGACTCCCGATGGTCGCGAACTGCTCTGCTACGCCTATGCGGGCGAAGAATCGAGTATCGGTGTCATCGACATCAGCAAGCGTGGTGGTTGGCGCGAACTCTGGCAGGGGCCATACAGCTTGAGTTTCGATGGCCTCTACCCGACCGCCGACGGCCAGTCCTTCGCCGTGCCGCGTTCCGGTGTGAATGAGCCTGCCGAGGTGTGGCTTGGGCAGCGCGACGATGCGGGGATCGCGTGGCGGCAGCTGACCACCACGCACGGCGACCAAGCATCGGCACTTGCCGCCGATGTCAGCGAGGTGCATTGGACCGCACCGGATGGCCTCGCGCTCGGCGGATTGCTGATCCGCCCAACGGGTGCGACGGGGCCGACCCCGCTGCTCGTGTTGATCCACGGCGGTCCGACCGGGCGGGCGATGCACGCCTTCACCACTCGCGGGCTGGCCGCGCTCGCGCCGCTGCTGGCTGCGCGCGGCATCGCCACTTTCGCGCCGAATTTTCGCGGCTCGAATGGTCGCGGCGTCGCCTTCGCCGAGGCGAATCACGGCGACATGGGTGGCGCGGACTGGGCCGACATCATCGCGGGCGTCGATCGGTTGGTCGCGGATGGGATCGCCGACCCCGAGCGGTTGGGGATCTGCGGCTGGAGCTATGGCGGCTTCATGACGATGTGGGGCGTGACGCAGACCACGCGGTTCAAGGCCGCGGTCGCCGGGGCGGGGATCGCCAACTGGGCCTCGTTCCACGGCGCGAGCGATCTGCACGTCTGGGACGCGCTCTTCTACGAGGCCGACCCGTACGACCCGAACGGCATCTACGCGGGCCGCTCGCCGATCTACCACTCGCACCGCGCGAAGACGCCCACGCTGATCTTGCATGGCGACGCCGATCGGGTGGTGCCGCCCGATCAGGGGCGCGAGTTCTTCCGGGCGCTGAAAGATCGCGGCGTCGAGACCCAATTGGTCCTCTATCCCGGCTCCGGTCACGGCCCGCACGATCCGCGCCAGGTACGCGACGTGGTCGAGCGCAGCTTGGACTGGTTGAGCGAGCGGCTGCTCGGGTAGCGCGGAATTACCGAATGTGAAGACAAACGGGCGGGCCGATCACGTTGGCGATCGGCCCGCCCGTGTATTCCGTTCGTGCCGCGATCAGGCCGTTGCCAATGCCCGCTCGCGCACCCGCACGCGGATCCCCTCGCTCGGCGAACCGATTGTGGGGGCGTAGAGTTGGGCGATATCTTGGCCGGGCGTCGGTTCGAGGTCATAGCGGCGGAGGACGTGCGCCGCCAGCGCCTTGATTTCTACCTGCGCGAAGTTCACACCGATGCAGATCCGCGGCCCACCGCCGAACGGGATCAGCGCGTAGGGGACCTTCTTGTCTTCTTCGCGGGGGGGGGCGAAGCGATCCGGGTCGAAACGCTCGGGATTGGCGAAGATATTCGCCATCCAGTGACCCCCGACGATCGAGTAGCGCGCCTGAGTCCCTGCGGGGACGTGGTAGCCGCCGAACTCGAAGTCGCTGACGACGCCGCGCGGGCCGCTCGCCACCGGCGACCAGAGTCGCCCCGCTTCCGAGAGGGCATTGCCGAGGACGCGCATCGCTTTGATCGCTTCGAGGCCGATCGGTGCGTTCGGATCGGGACCGGCGAGCTCCGTGACCTCGGCACGAACACGCGACAGATACTCCGGGTGGCTCGCCAGGAGGTAGAGGATCCACGATGCCATCGTCGTGCTCGTCTCATGTCCGGCAACAAGCAGGATGTTGACGTGGCCCAGAATTTCCTGATCGCTGAGCGCGTTGCCATCTTCGTCGCGCGCCCGGACCATCATGCCGAGGAGATCGTCGGTCGGCTGTTCGCGGCGCTCGGCGATCCGGGCGAGGAGCGTCGTGAAGAGTTCGCGCTGCGCCGCGCCGAACTGGGCGAACATCTCCTCGCGCGTCATCGTCGCCGGGTCGAAGTCCTGGTAGAGCAAGGCCATGAACAGCTCGCGCATCCGATCGACCTCGGCTCCGGCCCGGAAGCCGATCAGCGCCTCTGCGGCGATATCGAAGGTGATCCGGCGCATCTCTTGGAAAAGATCGACCTCGCCGCGCGTCGCCCAGTCGCGTGTGCGGTCGGCGATGACGCGCGACATGATCGGCAGATACCGCGACATGTAGGCGATCGTGAAGCCCGGATTCATCATCTTGCGGTTACGGTCGTGCTCCGCGCCGTCCATGTTGAGGACACCCTTGCCGAGCATCCCGCCGATGATCGGCGTCCAGCCCTGCTCGTGGCTGAAATGGGCGCGCCCGGTATGCAGGACGAAGCGATTGGCCTCCGGGCCGACGAGGTAGACCGGCGCATGATCGGACCAGGGGTAGGCGATGCGGAAGATCGGCCCGTGAATGACGGCTTGCTGCGCGACCCACTCCGGCAATATCCGCTCATAGCCCTGCGGCAGGGGGATGATCGGCAGCGCATCGAACGGCTTGACGGTGGTACTCATCATTCGCACTCCTTGTCGGCTAACGGTGCTCCGTAGCCAAAGATCGCCTCGCTGGTGTCGCCCATGTTGGCGGCGAGGCGCTGTAACCAGGTGGTCAGGGTCTGCAACTCCTGCTCGTCGAAGCCTGCGGCGAAGCGCGCGAGGAAGATTCGCTCCTCCTCTTCCTCCAGCCGACATAAGAGTTCGTCCGCCGTTGCGGTGATCGTGATTAATTTGGCGCGTGCATCGGTCTCGCTCGTGCGGCGCTCCACGAAGCCGCGTGCCACCATCCCGTCGAGAATCCGCGTCAGCGTCGCCGAGGTGATGCCGAGCGCCGCTTGGAGATCGCGTTGCGCGGAGTCACCACGCATCTCCAGATAGAGGAGGATGTCGAGTTGCGCCGAGGTGAGTCCATAGGCCGCCAACTGCTCATCCATGACGTTGCGAGTCGCTTGGCTCGCCCGTTTCAGCGCAAAGACCGCAGCACGCGACATTTTCTAGCTCCCTAAATACTAGCTTCCTAGTGAATATACACTGAGATCGGTGGGAGGTCAAGTGGACGTGGGTCAACTCATGATGATGTCGTACCAGTTGGCGGCTGAACCTGGTGACCCGGCACGGGGCAGAGCTCCGCCCCACGGGCTTGCGGCCACAAAGACCGCCTTCATGGACAGATTTGCATCATCACCTGAGTCGACGATCGGTCGTTTTCGAGAAGAAATCGGTCTATCCGAAGTAGGCGAATAGCGTGCTCAAAGAAAGCTATGGCTTAGGGCCGTTGCTGTCGAGCATTATCTGGATGTGGCGGATTGCCGTGAGCCGATCCCAGAGCGCTTGCCAGACGATCCGGCGTTCGGCATCGCTCAAACGGCGACCGAGCGCACGGCGGGTCGCGAGGACCGCTTGCGCGGCGAGTGCGCCCCAACTGCCGGGCTCGTCGCGTAACCAGGCGGCGACGAGCCCGCTATGCTCAGCAGTGACCGCCGCGAGGATCGTGGCGAGGTCGAGGTCGAGGTCGGCGAGGGTCATCGGCGACGGCTGCCGGTGTGAACGTGGACAGCGGGAAGGGCGGTTACCACGGCAGCGCCGCCAGATCCGCCGGTGTCACGTCAACGAGCGAGCTGCGGATCACGTTGGCGGGGGAGAGGTCGTGCGTGCTCGTGACCTCGCTCGGGATCGCGAGGCAGCGCAATCCGGCCGCGCGCGCCGCCGCGACACCCGGGCCGCTATCTTCGAGCGCGACCGCCTCGCGCGGCTCGACGCCGAGGCGCGAGCAAGCCAGCAGATAGATCGCCGGGTCGGGCTTGCTGCGCGGCACCTCCTTGCCGGAGGTGAGGGAGGCGAAGCAGTCGATGATTCCCAGGCCGGTCAAAACCGTGTGAATCTCCTCCATCCCCGAACTCGACGCGACGCCGATCCGCAGCCCGGCATCGCGGCAGGCGTGAACAAGGGCGATGGCGCCGGGCATCGGTGGCACCCCCTGCGCGAGAAGTTGGTGATAGATCTCGCGGGAACGACTGCCGAGGAGCGGCAGGTCGCGCGGCAACTCGACCGGTAGCTTGAAATGGTCGCGGATCAGTTCCCAGACAATCGGCCCACTCTTGCCGACCGTGTTCGCGGACCAGCGTTCATCCTCGGCGGTGATCGTCGCGCCGTAATCGCGCGCGATCATGGTGGACCACGCGCGGAAGGAGAGGGGTTCCGTATCGGCGAGCAAGCCGTCCATATCGAAGACGATCGCGCGCAGCGGCGCGGTGGTCGCGGCGGTCATACCTCTCCTGCTTCCTGTTCTCGCGGACACCCTGGCGCAACACCATCCGCAGCCGTGGCGGTGCGTTCTTGGCGCACACGGGAGAGGATACCGCATCTGCCCGATAGTGTACCTCCGTTATGGACGCGGTTAGGGAACGTCGGCGCAATCGCCGCGCGCTTCGGGGTATGGTGTTCCGACGCTAGTGGTTGGGAGGATCAAAGGGTAGAGATGGAGACAACGCGTGGCCCGAGCACGACGGCTCCCATGCCCCCTGGCGACACGCTGCCAAGCTCGTCGCGAGACCGGGTGTCGGCTCGACAAATCCGCATCGCCGGAAAATCTGTCCTGTCTCGGCGCTATGCCACAAGCAAAGAAGCGCTATCGGCGGAGAGGCCGCGCCGTGCGCCCGGTTCTAGGGAGCCAAGCGCGGCCTCTCCGCTGTCGCTTCACGGTCACTCAGATATGCCACGCGTCGCTTAAGGCATACCCTCGCTCGGTCGCGCATCGCCGCCGCACTCAGCCCGCGGCATGGCAACTGAGGGCGCTACTCCGTCTCCTTTTCGCCATCGAGCAGGCGCATCCCCTCGAACGTCCCCGTCCCGATCAAGCCCGCGTCGGCATAGACGAACAGCTTGTCGCGACTGTCCGTAATATCCAGGTTCCGCATCGTCAACTGGCCGATGCGGTCGCGCGGTGTGAACGCGGACGCGCCACTCTCCATCGTCAGCCGCTCGGGCTTGTAGGTGAGATTCGAACTGACCGTATCGAGGATCGAGTAGTCGTTGCCGCGGCGTAGTTCGACCGTCACGACACCGGTGATCGGCGAGGCAACCCAGCGCTGCAACGTCTCGCGCAGCATCATCGCCTGCGGGTCGAACCAGCGCCCTTCGTAGAGGAGCCGACCCAGACGCCGACCCAGGGTGTGGTACTGCTCGATGGTGCCCTCGTTGTGGATCCCGGTGATCAACCGTTCGTAGGCGATGAAGAACAGGGCCATCCCCGGTGCCTCGTAGATGCCGCGACTCTTCGCCTCGATGATCCGATTCTCGATCTGGTCGCTCATCCCCAGGCCGTGCCGCCCGCCGATCCGGTTGGCTTCCAGGACCATTTCCACCGGGTCGTCGAACCGTTGGCCGTTGAGCGCCACCGGCAGCCCCTCGACGAACTCGATGGTCACCGCCTCGGCGGGGACAGCGGTATCGTCGCGCCAGAAGGCGACGCCCATGATCGGATCGACGATCTTGATCCCCGTGTTCAGGAACTCCAGATCTTTCGCTTCGTGTGTGGCCCCCCAGATATTCGAGTCGGTGGAATAAGCCTTTTCCTTCGACATCCGGTAGCCGAGCCCGGCGCGCTCCAACATTTCCGACATCTCATGCCGACCGCCCAACTCGTCGATGAAGACCTGATCGAGCCAGGGTTTGTAGATTCGTAGCTCCGGGTTGACCATCAGACCATAACGATAGAAGCGCTCGATGTCGTTGCCTTTGTAGGTGCTGCCGTCGCCCCAGATATTGACACCGTCTTCCTTCATCGCGCCAACTAGCATCGTGCCGGTGACGGCGCGACCGAGCGGCGTGGTGTTGAAGTACGGCACGCCCGCCGTCGAGATGTGAAACGCGCCGCATTGCAACGCCGCCAGGCCCTCGCGCACCAGTTGTGGTCGGCATTCGATCAGCCGCGCCTGCTCGGCCCCGCACTCCGTTGCGCGCCTAGGGATCGCGTCGTAGTCCGTTTCGTCGGGCTGTCCCAGGTTGGCGGTGTAGGCGTACGGGCTCGCGCCCTTCTGGCGCATCCAATAAATCGCGGCGCTGGTGTCCAGGCCGCCCGAAAAGGCGATCCCCACCCGCTCGCCGACGGGGACTGATTCGAGAATATGACTCATTTCATCCTCGTAACGTACTAGAGGTTATCTGAAAACGGAGTATCGGGGAAGTCTCGCGGGCGGCATGATACCATATTGCTTTCCCTGTCCGTTGGCATTGCGCGGCTATCAGCGGCACCGGTTCGCGCCGCCCAGTCCATCAGGCAGGCCCGGCGCGGGAACACTGGCGTGAATGGGATGAGCAGCGGTGGCGAATGGCCCATTGCCATCCCCTTGGCAGAGGAATGCTCGGCATAACTGCCCGAAGCGCCACCTTAATCTGCCAATGTCGACCTAATGCCCAGGCTAAAATAGCGACGTTGAGCACTGGTTATTGCTTTACAACATACTCACCGGATCGACGTCCACCGTCCAGCCGTAGGGGATCGGCAGTTCGCGGAGGACGGCGTCGAGTTCGTTGCTGCGGAGGATGAGCTGCCACTGGTAGAGGTCGCGCATCTTGGCGGCGAAGCAGGGAGTCGGCCCCATGATGTCGAGGTCTTCGGTGCCAAGGTGCTGTGCGATCAACGCGACCTGCCGCGCGAGTTTATCCCCCTCCCGCTGGCAAATCGTCTCGTCGGCGTGGCGGTAGACGAAGCGCACGAGGCGGCTGAACGGCGGGTAGCGGTGGCGGCGACGGAAGTCCAGCTCCTCGCGGTAGAAGTCGGTGTAGTCGTGGTTCAGGGAGGCCGCGATGGCGTAATGCTCGGGGGTGTAGCTCTGGATGATCACGCGCCCGCCCGGCCCGCGTCGGCCCGCGCGGCCGGCCACCTGGGTCAGGAGTTGGAAGGTGCGCTCGCCCGCGCGGAAGTCGGGGAGGTTCAGCAAGGTGTCCGCGTTGATCACGCCGATCCCGGTTACCAGGGGGAGATCGAGCCCCTTCGCGACCATCTGCGTCCCGACGACGACATCGACTTCGTGCGCCTGCACGCGCGCCAACAATTGCGAGGCGTCGACCTTCGCGCTGATCGCATCCTGGTCCCAGCGGAGAACCCGCGCCTTGGGCAGCAGCGCGCGGACCTCGCGCTCGATCCGCTGGGTTCCCACGCCGAAATAATTGATCTCGGTCGAGCCGCAGGCACCACACTGTCGCGGGCGACTCTCGCGCCCGTTGCAGCGGTGGCAGATCAGGATCTCGCGGTCGGCGTGGTAGACGTAGGGGATATCGCAGCGCGGGCAACTGGCGACGTTGCCGCAGGTGCGGCATTGGACGAAGGTCGCGAGGCCGCGCCGATTCAGGAAGAGGATCGTCTGTTCGCCAGCGGCCAGCGTGTCGCGCAGCAGGGCGATCAGCGCGCGGCTGAACGGGCCGGTGTGGCCGCTGCGTAACTCCTGGCGCATATCGACCGCCTGGACCGCCGGGAGATCGAGCGGGATCGCCCCCCGCCCCCCGCCGAGCGCCGGCCCGACCCGCCCGCGCAGTTCCAACAAGCCGATTTGGCCGCTCTCCGCGCGCCAGCGGGTCGCGATGTCGGGCGTCGCCGAGCCGAGGACGAGGGTGGCGTTGCTCAGTCGCGCCAACTCCTCCGCGACGGCGCGCGAGTCGTAGCGCGGGTCGGGCGACGCCTGCTTATAGGAAGACTCGTGTTCTTCGTCTACGACGATCAGGCCGATGTCGGGCGCGGGGGCGAACAACGCCGAGCGGGGACCGATGATGATCGGGCGTTCGCCACGCCGCACCAGTTCCCACTGCGCGTACCGCTCGGCATCTTTCAGGCCGGAATGGA
>DATCMP010000528.1:0-3754 GCA_036563365.1 Thermomicrobiales bacterium | reverse complement strand
GCGAGGCCGACGGGCTCGGCGATGCCGACGGGCTGGCGCCCGGGCTCGGCGACGGCGACGCCCCCGGGCTGGTGCGCCAGACGTGGTACTGCAAACCGGTGTTCGCCAGCTCCACGCGCCACTCCGGCTCGTTCGACGGTGTGTAGGTCAGGCAGCGCCGCTCGAAGCACTGGATCAGCACCTCCTTCGGCTGCCCACCCGCCCGTATCGTCGCCCAGTACGCCTCGGTGATCGGCATCCCGGTGACGTAGAAGAGCGGGTTGAAGATCGCGGTGGTCACGTTCTGGCCGTTCTCGTAGACCAGGCCGGACTGCTGCAAGAACTCGTAGAAGACCGACGCCATCGCGTGGTTCGTCGTCTGGCCCTCGATGATCCCCACCGAGGTCACGCCGCGCGCCTCGGCCCCGCCGGTGACGTTCCCGGCGCGGTCGATCCGCTGCGTGATCGCGCTCCCCTTGACGATCGGCGGCGCGTCGAGCAGCCCCTTGAACGAGGCGTAGGTCGGGCTCTGTGCCGACGGATCATCGAGGTCGCCGAATGGGACGGCGGCGGGGGTCGCCGCGCGGAAGGTGTTGTTCCCCTCCTGGATCTCGCCGCGGATCATGTCGCGGGCGAGCAAGCCCTGGGTGACGTAGAACGGATCGCTCCGATTGCCGCCCGGATTGTTGATCTCCATCCGGCTCTTATCGAAATACTGCACCAGATGTTCCCCGCCGACGCCCTCGGCATACGGCTCGCGCGAGCCGCCGGTGATCTGGTTGCCCCAGGTCCACGAGCGGGTCGCCTCGCCGTAGAAGACCGGGCGATCGTAGCGCTCCCAGACCTGCTGGAACGCCTGATCGGCGAAGGTCGGCGGGTTGACCGGCGCGGTCTCCGCCATGCTGAGCTGTGGGCCGACGCCGAGGGTCAGCCCCAACGCCAGCGCCGACAACGCTATCCTGGATAATCGCGAATGTGCCATCGAATCCCTCCTCCTGGCCTGCCGCCGTGCTCGGTTCGCCGCCGAGTCACGCGCCACGCCACCAAACGGTGCATCGCCGCGCGCCCACCATGCGCGGTCGGGGCTCACCCCGATCGAGTCGACCCAAGCTCCGGAGCTCCAGGCCCGTCTCACGGGGTACAACGACCGGGGCGGGGTGCGGTTGCCCCACGATCAACCGGACGTGATCGAGGAGAGGCCATTTGCACGCCCATCGCGCCGCCCTGACGGAGCAATCCGACGGCGGGTTTCGTGGTAGGGGCGGGGCACCGACCCGCCCGGCTGGTGGCGGCACCCGCGTTGTCGTCCACTAACCCGGTCGGCAGCGGTGTGGCCGGTAGGCGTCACCGACCGGGCGGGTCAGTGCCCCGCCCCTACCACGCGCGGTGCCGCCCGGTTTGGCGCAAGAGCACCCACACCGCCTCTGCGCCGCGATACCACGGGCAGGATTAGCCGCGACTGCTGATCTGCTGCACGGCCCAGCCGTTGCCGTCGGGGTCGCTGAAGAAGAAAAACCCGACGTTGTCGAGCGCGTCGCCCTCGCGACTCGGACGCAACCCTTCCTGACTATAAACCCGAATCTCACTCACCGCGACACCCCGCTCAACCAATGTCGCATGGGCCGCCCGAATGTCGGCGACGACCAGTTGGAGCCCCTGGAGCGAACCCGGCGTCATCGACACGAGCCCCGTCCCGATGACGATCGAGCAGCCCGAGCCGGGCGGCGTCAGTTGGATGATCCGCGATTCCGCGCTCATCGTCGTGTCGTGGTCCACGTTGAAGCCGAGCTTTTCGGCGTAGAAGACCTTGGCGCGGTCCACATCCGTCACTGGCACGACGACCACTTCGAGTGTCCAGTTCATCGAGATACCCTCCTCGCGATATTCCACCATCGACCCTGCAACGTGCAGGATGATCTATCGGCACACGGACAGCACACGAAGCGCAACGCGTTATCTACTCGGGCCACTACTCAACGGGGTCGCACACGGTAATAAAGATGCGTCACGCCGGTCCCTTCGACCACGCGGGGGTATCGAGCGTGATGGGGGCGGTGGCGAGCTGATCAAAGAACCGTATCCCTTTGCCCAGCAGGACCGGCACCAGATTGAACACGATCTCATCGAGCAGCCCCGCATCGAGGCATTGCCGCACGACATCCGCCGCCCCGACGCCGACGCACCTCTCGCCAGCAACCGCCTTGGCCTGTTCGACCGCGCGTTCCACACCCTCGGTGACGAAGGTGAACGGCGCATCGTCGCGCGGCCAGCCAGCCGGGACCGTGTGCGTGACCACGAACAGCGGCACCCCGTACGGGTGACTGCCCCCGAAACCCTCCGCGATATCGAACGTCCGTCGCCCGGTGACCAAACTCCCGATCCGCGCCAACCCCTCCCGCAGATGCCCCGCACTCGCCTCGGAGACCCGGAAGGTGTGCGCGGAACCGGGCATCGCCACCGTCACGGGGCCATTGGTGTACCACCCGAAAAGCTCGCCCACGCCAGCGGCGGGGTCGGCGATGAACCCATCCAGCGACATCGACATCTCGGCAACAACCCTGCCCATCGACACGCTCCTTTCCCGACTAGCGGATCGATCTCGCGCCATCCCTCACCGAACAGCGCCCGCTAGCAGATAGTCGTTCGGGGAGCGCCCGGATCGACAGCAACCCGAACCGTCCCGCCCCCACGCTCACTGCCGTAACAAGCGGGGAGCGGGTCGGCGTGAGTGTGCCCCCGCAACGCCAAGAGCCCGGACAAATATCCGGGCTCGCATCGCCGTATGCTATTGTTCCAGGGTCGTTATTCCGCCGCGCCGAGCCGATCCAGGATCCCCTGCACCGCCTCAAGCTCATCCTCGTTGACCGTATGCCCCATACCGGGATAGATCCGCATCTCGACCGTGCCACCCAGCCCGCGCAGAATTTCCGCCGACTCGATCACCCGCGCCTGGGGGATATGGAAATCGACATCGCTGCACCCGAGGAAAACCGGCGTGTCGCCCAGCGAGCCCGCATAGTCGCGCGGCGTCCCGTCCGGCCCGATCAGGCCGCCGCTCAGGCCGACCACGCCGCCATAGCGCCGCGCGTTGCGCGCCGCGTACTCCAGCGCCAGGCACGCCCCCTGCGAGAAGCCGAGCAGGACCGTCCGCTCCGCCGGCACCCCCGCCGCCGCGACCGCGTCCAACGTCGCCCCGATCGTCGCCAGCGCCGCCGACAGCGACGGCTCGTTCTGCTCCAGCGGGGCCAGGAAACTGTAGGGATACCACGACCCGCCCGCCGCCTGGGGCGCGAGCAAGGCTAGCCCCGCCGTCTGCAACGACTCCGCCAGTCCCAGAATCGACTCCGCGCTCGCGCCGCGCCCATGGACCATCACCACCGCCCCGCGCGCCCGCGCCAACTCCTCACCGGCCACCAATAGCTGAATCCCGTCGCTCATCGTGGACACATCCTTGTAGGTTCGTTGTCTTACTGTTTTTCACCGCAGAGACGCAGAGGCACAGAGGAACGCAGAGGGGAACGAGGGACGAGAGGGACGGAATTGAACCACAGCGCGCACGGAGGGCACTGAGCGGGGACGAGAGAAAGGGTGGATGAATGCAGAGACGCGGGAGGGAAGGAGGGCGTTGTGGCGGCCAATCCGGGACTGAAGTCCCGGACTAGCCTCACCTAGCGACGAATCCCTCCAAACCGCCCCAAGCCCTCCCCCAAAAACCGCCCTCCCGCCCCTCCTCTGTGCCCTCTGTGTTCGACCGTCCCCCCTCTACGCCCCTCCG
>DATCMP010000527.1:0-12637 GCA_036563365.1 Thermomicrobiales bacterium | reverse complement strand
GGCCGACGTTATAGCCGTTTGGCTCGTGGATTAGGATTTCCGGCGCAACGCGGAATGCCTCGCGGATAATGTCTTGTGGGTTATCGTCATGGTGGAGGATGCTCTGGACCAGTGCCAGGTCGAAGCTGTCGTCGGGATAGGGCAATCGGTGGGCATCGCCCACCTGGAAGTCGATCGGTCGATCGCCCTTCCGTGTGTTCGCGAGAGCAATGGCGCGTTCGGCGGAATCGACGCCACTGAGCGATCGGGGGCGACCCGCATCCCAGAAGCGCAACGTGTAGAAATCGTCTCCGCACCCGACGTCAACCACCGAGCGGTCGGTGAAGGGGTCCAATCCGAGGATTGTGTCGGTCGAACGTTGCGTCGCCAGTTGGCTGCTCAAGCGGATATTTGTGGTGTAGCGGTAGCCTTCGTTATTCGCCACATCCCGGTTGAAGACCTCGACATTCGGATTAATCACGGTCATCCTCCACGATACGGTGGACGCTGCCCGGTGGCTTGCGCGCGATCAGGCACAGGTTGCCGAGCGGCACCGAGAGTTGCCGCCGCCCGATGGCAGCGCGGCCCAGGCGTTTGAGCACGCGTGTCTTGAGTTTCCTCGGCAATGGCACAAGCTGCGCCAGGTAGCGTGTGGTGTACGTGTTGTAGACCGGTACAGTCTGAGTCACTTGAAAGCCATGCGCGACGAAGAGCCGCGCCAGGGTCTTCGGGGTGTAGAGATAGGTATGCTCGATGTCGATGATCGGGCTTCGCTCGCGTAACAGCCGGGCCGACACCGCCTCGATATTGTGGTTGAGGCAGAGGATCCGGCCACCGGGTTTCAGCACACGCAAGCACTCATCGAGGACAGCGCCCGGATCGGGGAGGTGATCGAAGACCTGGAAGAAGGTCACGACATCGAATTGGTCGGGGGCGAAGAGTCCGGGGCGCATGATGTCGCAGACGAGGTGCGGGCGTACCTGGGGGCTGGCTTTCGCCACCGCCGCGGTGCTTGGCTCGACCCCCCGCACTGTGCGGTAGCCTTGTGCCAATGCCTCTTCCAGCACGAACCCGTTGCCGCAGCCGATCTCGAGCAGCGCATCCTTCTTTACACCGTGGCGCTCTAGCAGACGGAGATACCGCCCGTAGGTCGCTTTCAGGTTGTCGACCTCGTCGTCGTAGTCGAAGGTGCTCTCGGTGTAGAGGTCCGCCAGGACGGCGGCATCGGCGACCGGGTCGGACCGGACGAGCCCACAACCGGCGCAGCGCACCATCCGGTAGCGGATCCCATCGGGCAGTCGCCGCGCCGAAAAGACGCTCGTGTTGAATGCTTCCAGGTCGAAATTCGCGGGGTAGAGTTCGGTCGTATCGGCCCCTGGGCCGCAGATCGCGCAGGCGGTTGCCCGCAAAGAGATTACGCGCACGCTTGTCGCTCCTGCTGCTCCTCGTCGCGCCCGGCTCGGGTCGGCTGCAAGGGGTGGTGGACGATGTTGTCCACGATGAAGGCCGGACGACGTTTCACCTCATCGTAGATGTGCGCCAGATAGGAGCCGATGATGCTGAGGCAGAGCAACTGGATCCCGCCCATGAACAAGATCAGGACGATCAGTGTCGTGAACCCGGAGGGGACGAGATCGGGCCGCACCAGGCGCACGCCGATCTGTGCCACCGCGACCAACGCGGAGACCACCACGGTGACCAGCGCCAGGGCGGTGATCACATCGAGCGGCGCATAGGAGAAGGAGCAGATCGCCTTGCGCGCCCACCCGAAGTTGCGGAGCAGCGAGTTGGTCGTCCGCCCGAACAGCCGCTCGGGGCGGACATACGGCACGCCGATCTGTTTGAAGCCGACCCACGAACGCATCCCGCGCAGGAAGCGGTTGTTCTCCGGCATACTGTTGAGCGCGTCCACCACCCGCCGATCGATCAGCGAGAAATCGCCCGCATCGAGCGGGATCGGGATGTAGGACGCGGCGCGGAAGAGCCGGTAGAAGGATTTGTAGGCGACCTGCAAGAAGAGGGTCGCGTCGCGCTTGACGCGCACGCCATAGACGACATCGTGCCCCTCTTGCCATTTGGCGCAGAATTCCTCGATCATCTCCGGTGGGTCTTGCAGATCGCCGTCGAGCAGGATGACGGCATCGCCGGTGGCGATCTGCATCCCGCTGGTGAAGGCGCTCTGCGAGCCGAAGTTGCGCGTGTGGTTGATAACGATCACATGGTGATCGAGCCGCGCCAGGTCGGCCAGGACTTCGGCGGCGTTGTCCGGGCTACAGTCGTTGACGAAGATGATCTCGTAATCGACCCCGAGCCGCTGGAAGACGGTCGTCAACCGGGCGTACATGATCGGCACGGCGGGCGCATCGCGGTAGCAGGCGATGATCGCGCTCAGCTTGCGCTGCGCCACCTTGAGGTGCTCGCCCTCCTGCGGCGGTGCTTCAAGCTGCTCGCGGTAACCCGCCATGGCGACCGGCCCGGGGGCCATCGATGTCTCCATCCCTCTCCCCTTCCCTACGCGTGCTGCCGCAATTCGCGGCGCGCGGTCTCGACTAGGCCATCCCGCGACAGGCCGTGGCGACGGTGAAAATACTC
This sequence comes from Thermomicrobiales bacterium, assembly GCA_036563365.1. Taxonomy (GTDB): domain Bacteria; phylum Chloroflexota; class Chloroflexia; order Thermomicrobiales; family CADCWN01; genus CADCWN01. The sequence continues at coordinate 10,066 of DATCMP010000527.1, read as the reverse complement.
CTGACTCCCCGAGCGCCCGTCGGAGGGGGCCGCCACGCCGCAGCGCACGAGCCGGGTGCCGGTGGCGGTCTCCGCGATGACTTCGGCCACCAGCGAGCCGAGACCACCCGTCGTGTAGTGGGCCTCGACGGTGAGCGTCAGCGGGAAGCGCGCGACGGCGACGGCGAGATCGGCCACCGGGGCCGGGTTGAGGCTCGCGACGATCAGCACGGTGGAGGCGATCCCCTGCTCGGCCAACAGTTCCGCCGCCGCCGCCGCCTCGCCAGCGACGCTGCCCATCGCGATGATCAGGAGATCGTCACCCTCGCGCACCGCTTGAGCGCGACCGAGGGCGAAGCGCCCCTCCAGGCCCGGGACCGTCGTCTTGTCGTCTTTCCCCAGCCGATAGTAGACCGGACCGGGCAGATCCCAGGTCTCGGCGATCGCGGTGCGCGCCTGCTGGTGATCGGCGGGGGCGATGACGGTGAGGCCGGGCTGGAGCCGCATCACCCCGATATCTTCCAGGCCGTGATGGCTCGGCCCGGCGGAGCCATATTCGAAGCCGCCGCCCATGCCGACGATCCGCACCGGCAACTGATGCAGCACCGGGCCGTTGCGGATGAATTCGTAGGGGCGCAAGGTGGCGAAGTTGACGATCGAGTAGACGAAGGGGACGAACCCCGCTTCGGCCAGCCCGGTCGCCATGCCGACCATATTCTGCTCGGCGACGCCCGCGTTGAAGAAACGATTGGGGTGGGCGTCGCTGAACGGCTCCAGCGCCATGTAGCCGAGGTCGCCGGTGAGCAGCAGGACGCGCGGATCCTGTCCGGCGAGTTCCGTTAATGTCTGTGCGAACGCCGCCCTCACGACCGCCCCCCGACTTCAGCGACTGCCTGGGCGTACTCGGCATCCGACATCGGCCAGTAGTGCCACTTGATCTGGTTTTCCATGTAGGAAACCCCCTTGCCAAAGGTGGTCCGCGCGAGGAGGATATGCGGCTGCCCGGCGGCGGTATCCAGTCCCGCGATCGTCGCGGCAAGGCCCGCCACATCGTGCCCATCGACCTCGTGGACATCCCACCCGAACGCGCGCCAGCGCTCGGGTAGCTGCGACAGGCCCATCACCTCGGCGGTGTAACCGAGCGCCTGCTGCCCATTCACATCCACGATCACGATCAGATTCGCGAGGTGATGGTGCGCGGCGAACATCGCCGCCTCCCAGAAGGAGCCTTCGTTGAGTTCGGCGTCGCTCGCGACCGCGAAGGTGCGGCGCGCGGAGCCTTGCAGTCGCGCCGCCAGGGCCGCCCCTGTTGCCAGGGACAATCCCTGTGCGAGCGAGCCGGTCGAGAAATCGACCCCTCGCAGGGCGTGCTCGGGATGGACGCCGAGCAGACTATCGTCGGCGCAATAGGTGTTGAGTTGCTCTTCGTTGATCCAGCCCTCGAGCGCGAGCGCGGCGTAGAGCGCCAGCGCCGCATGGCCCTTCGAGAGGACGAGGCGATCGCGATCGGGGTGTTCGGGGCTGGGGATGTGCAGGACCCCACCGTAGAGCGCGGCCATGATGTCGGCGATCGAGAGGGCCGAACCGATATGGCCGACGTGCGCCCGCTTCGATTGTTCGAGGACGATCTGTCGGATCCGTTGCGCGTAGAGCCGATCGGCGTCGAGGAGCGGCGAACCCAGCCGAGGCACGGCGCTGATGCGCGGTCTCGAGAGCGCCGACCAGTCTCGGGAAGGAGCGATGGTCTCGCGCGTTTCCTGCATTCTTCTTCACCCCATGATGGACGGTAATGTTGTGCGACCGGTGTGAATCCAGGATAGGTCATGGGGCGTAGCCCAACAATCGCACGTTGGTCCCGACAACGGGTGGGAAGTACCAGTACCAGGGCAGTACATCGGGCCTACAATAACCGTTGTTAGCATCTAAGTATTCTTGGTAGAGCGTCTTCTCGTTGTAAGCGCTTAATTGGGGTACCGGTTCTCCTCCAATGCGGGACATTTCTCCCATTTACCTCATGATTTCTTACCGATACAGTGATAGTGGCTGAGAGAAAAGCGTCTAGCGTGGATGTTCCTCGATCGCACCACTAAGCGGGTTGTGTCAGCGTATCCAGGAGGAAGCGTGCGGCAGGAGCTGATTCGTCCCTCGCTTCTACGGACATGGAACTGGCGGATAGCGGTACATAGCCGTCCCTTCTGGTTCTCTGCTGCCCTCTTTATAACCCTGCGGATTGTGTACTCGGGTATCGCGTTCATTGCGTCGACGTTCCCCTCGCTTGTTCAACCATATACTGCTCTCGGGACGCCGGTAGGTGTGAGTCGAGAAGCTGCTGCACTGATCCATATGCACATGGAAGGCTCTCGATTTGGCTTGCTAGGCGTGTGGCAACGTTGGGATGCCGCCTGGTTTGAGCAGATCGCGACGGTGAATTATCAGCCTGCCGATCCGGCTGTTGCCTTCCCACCCCTCTTTCCCCTGCTGATGCACGTTGTCGGTAGGGCGTTTGGGGGTAATTTCACATTGGGGGGGCTTGTCGTATCCGGGATCGCATATGTCGTCGCGATGGTTGGGTTATATAAACTGGTTTGTGATGATTGGGATGAAGTTATTGCACAGCGTACGGTTCTCTACCTCTCGCTCTTCCCTACCGCCTTTTTCCTCTTCGCACCGTATGCCGAAGCCGTCTTTCTTGCCTCGAGTGTGTGGTCGTTCTATTTTGCGCGTCGCCATGCCTGGATTGCTGCTGCGCTCACCGCTGGTCTTGCGGCGCTCACACGCTCACCAGGTATCTTGCTTGCCGCCCCACTCGCTTGGGAGTCGTTCCGCTATTGGCGTTCTGACTGGCGACGTTGGCCGGCTTTGCTCGCCCCCCTCGTTCCTCTCGGTTGTTTCCTCGTCTATAGTGTCTACTGTCGTATCTTCACCGGATGGTCCTATTTTGATGGGGTTGCGACCTGGGGTACGAAAACCATACCTCCTTGGACCGCAGTTATACGAAGCTTTCAATTCATCCTGGTGGAGCAAAACCCGCTAGAAGCGCTGAATCTCGCGTTGCTGCTCTTCTTTGCTGGTCTAACTCTGTACGGTCTACGGAAGCTTCCCTTCAGCTATTTGCTCTATACAAGCGTTCAACTTTTCCTCATCGGGGCGCGCTACAGCAATTTCAGCCCGCTCATGTCCGCTTCACGTTACTTCGTCGTCGTCTTCCCCCTCTTTATCATGCTGGCAATAGCGCTGCAGCGTCGTCCGGCGCACTATCTCTGGCTTGCTATGTCGAGCATCCTTTCCCTCGAATTGTTCGCCGTCTACCTGTGGGGGGCATTCGTGGCTTGAATAACGACGGTGTATCCGGTCTCCTCCGCTATGCCAATCGTCGATTAGGGGTTGTGACATTATGGGCCCACTTGTTGGAGTTTCAGTCGTCGTTCCGGTTTACAACAGCGCTGATACCCTTGGCGTCCTCCTGCGCCGTCTGACTGCGGTATTAGTGTCGTTGGGTCGGCCGTATGAGTTGATCCTCGTCAACGACGGCAGTACTGATAGCAGCTGGGAAACTATCTGTGATTTGAGGATGCACTATCACCACCTTCGCGGTATCAACCTCATGCGGAACTATGGTCAGCACAATGCCCTTCTCTGTGGCGTGCAAGAGGCCGTGTATGACGTGATTGTGACGCTGGATGATGATCTTCAGAATCCCCCCGAAGAGATCCCGGTGCTGCTCCAGAAGTTAGCCACCGGTTATGATGTCGTCTACGGTATCCCACAACGTGAACAGCATGGCGTCTGGCGCGATCTAGCTTCGCGCATGACAAAACTTGCTCTTCAAAGTGCGATGGGTGCCGAAACAGCTCGTAATGTGAGCGCATTTCGCGTTTTTCGTACACAACTCCGGGATGCTTTCGCGCGGTATCAGAGCCCATTTGTTTCGATCGACGTTTTGCTGACTTGGGGGACGACACGTTTCACCGCCGTTCCGGTACAACATGATCCACGACGTGTCGGTACCTCAAATTACACGTTTCGTAAACTTGTCACGCATGCGCTCAGCATGATGACAGGTTTTAGTACCTTGCCGCTGCAGCTTGCGAGCTTAGTTGGATTCACGTTTACGGTTTTTGGCTTGTTGGTCCTTCTCTATGTTCTTGGCCGATATGCACTCCTCGGTGGAAGTGTTCCGGGGTTTCCCTTTCTCGCCTCGGTGATCGCGATCTTTTCCGGGGCACAAATGTTCGCGCTGGGCATCATCGGTGAATATCTGGCAAGGATGCATGTTCGTATGATGGAGCGCCCTGTTTATACCGTGCGCGCGCATACGGCAAGCCGGACGGATCCAGTAGAACTGGTCTCCGAATCGACGCTCACCCAGATCCACCTTCGCGAGGAAATACGTTTTCCATTCTCGCAGCAAAGGGGTTAAGATGTCTGCTCAAGCGTCGCCGTATGCTGAGATTCTCTCGACGCCATTATGTGAACCGCTCGCCTGGGATACCAATTTTTGGCAGATCCCTATCGCGCGTATCCACGATCAGACGCTGACCGTTGCCTCCACCCTCGCGATCGATCGATGGGCCGCGCACTATAGAGTGCGGTGCTTGTATTTTCTGAGTCAGTTGAGTGATTACGCAACCCGACAGGTGGCCGAGGCGCGGGATTTTCAAGCGATGGACATTCGCACCACCATGCTCCTCTCTCCTGTGCCTGAGTTGCTCGGCAACAACGGTCAGTATGGTCGTGCGCTACTCATACGTCCCGTACGTTGTGGCGATATTCCTTTGCTCCGAAGAATCACGCACGATTGCTTCCAGGATACACGCTTCTATGCCGATCAGAACTTCCCTCGCGAGGGTTGCCGTTCGCTCTATGAGACGTGGATCACGAGGAGTTGTTCCGGCTATGCCGATGCTGTCCTTGTTGCCGAGATAGCGAACACCGTTCTAGGGTTTATCACCTGCCATCTTACGCCTGAAACTGCGAATGGGGCAATTGGGTTAGTCGGAGTCAGTGCACAAGCCCGAAAACAGGGTATCGGCCATGCCCTTGTCCAGCAGGCGTTGGAATGGTTTGCGTCACGCGATGTTCGCGAAATCTCGGTGGTGACACAAGGGCGCAACATCGCGGCGCGGTATCTGTATCAGCGGGGCGGGTTTCGGGTTAGTGCGGAACAAATCTGGTTTCATAAGTGGTACACCCACCAGGGGGGACAAGGATAGGATGCCGATGGATATGCTGCGAGTCCCATTTAATCGCCCGAGTGTTTCGCCCACCACGGCTGAGAATGTCGCGCAAGCGCTCGCAGGGACTCACGCTTCCGGTGATGGGCCATTCACGCACCGTTGTCATCGATATCTTGAGCGGCGGCTTGATGTGCCGAAAGCGCTGCTGACTACTTCTTGCACGCATGCTTTAGAGATGGCTGCGCTTCTTTTGGATTTCCAACCGGGTGACGAAGTCATTGTGCCATCGTTCACCTTTACCTCAACGATTAACGCCTTTGCCTTGCGGGGTGCCCAACCAGTTTTTGCCGATATTCGCCCCGATACCCTCAACCTCGATGAAGCTTTACTGGAACAACTTGTTACCCCTCGAACGAAGGCCATAATCCCTGTCCACTATGCCGGAGTTGGCTGTGAGATGGATGTGATTACCCAAGTTGCCGAGCGACATAATCTTGCTGTTGTCGAAGACAATGCTCACGGTTTATTTGGAAAATATCGAGGGCGTCATCTCGGAACGTTCGGGAGTTTGGCGACACAGAGCTTTCATGAGACAAAAAATATCAGTTGTGGTGAGGGGGGAGCCCTCCTCATTAATGATCGACGTTACACCGAAGCTGCGGAGATTATTCGTGAGAAGGGAACCGATCGTAGTCGTTTTGTGCGTGGGCAAGTAGATAAATATAGTTGGGCGAGTCTCGGTTCCAGCTACCTTCCTGCCGATTTACTCGCCGCCGTTCTCTATAGTCAATTTGAATATGCAGAACAAATACAGGCCACCAGGCAACAGATTTGGGCAACGTATTTTGGTGCATTACGAACTTGGGCTGAGTCGCGATATATCCGACTCCCTTACGTGCCGGACTATTGTGAGCAAGCCTATCATATGTTTTATCTCATCTTGCCCTCACAGGAAGCACGCCAATCACTTATCGGACACCTCAGAACGCGCGGTATCCTAAGTGTTTTCCATTACCTACCGTTGCACCTATCGACTATGGGGCGTCGTTATGGTGGGCGTGAGGGTGATTGCCCAATCACGGAAGCTGTGAGCGATCGTCTGCTGCGTCTGCCTTTCTATAATTCGATGACAGAGCAAGAATTACAAGAAGTCATCGACGCTCTATCCGACTGGCAATTGCCCGCAGATATGAGCAACTTCGAGCCACTCCTCACGTTAACCGGTGTATGACTTTTCCTCGGTATAACCTACGTGGCAAGCCTACCGCCTCCCCGATGCTACCGCTGCGGCTGGGTCGCTAGCCAGGCGACGGCGGCGTCGAGGACGGGGTCGGTGACGCCGGTGGGGTCGGGCTGGATCTCCTGGTCGGGGCGCTGACCGACGCGGTTGATCTCGCGGTGCTGGGGCGAGACGATCTTCCAGATGGTCACCTGCATCGCGGAACCGTCGGCGAGGCGGTAGCTGGTGGCCCCGGCCAGGCAGCCCGAGGTCTTCTGGCCGAAGAGCCGCGCGAAGCCGTAGTCCGCCGCCGCCGAGGCGAGTGCTTCGCTCGCGGAGGCCGAGCCGCCGTTGATCAGGATGGCGAAGGGGTGCTGCGGGCTGAAATAGCGGGCCGGATTGGTGGGGATCGGTTGCTCCGCGCCGCCGCGCTCGATCTCGTAGGCGACCGGTTGCCGCCCATCGAGGAAGCGGCTGGCGATCTGCGAGAGGGTGTCGATGTAGCCGCCGCCGTTGTCGCGGAGGTCGAGAATCCAGCCGGTCACGCCCTCCTGCTCGAACGCTTCCAACGCCGCCTGCACCTGGGCCTCCGCGCCGGTCGAGAACGAATAGAGCTTCATGTAGCCGACCTTCGTGCCATCCGGGCCGGGGAGCACGTCGGTGGTGAAGACCGGCACCTGGATATCGGCGCGCGTCAGGGTGATCACCAGCGGCGCGGCCTCGCCGACGCGCCCGAGCGTCAGCGTCACCTGCGATCCCGCCGCGCCGCGGACCAGGGGGCTGATCGCGTCGGCGGGGAGATCGGTCACGTCGGTGTCGCCGACCTTGAGGATCGCGTCGCCGGTGCGGAGACCACCCTTCGCGGCGGGCGTGTTGGGGAAGATGCCGCCAATCGTCACCGGGCGGGTCTGCGTGCGGATCGTCACGCCGATCCCGCCGTAGGTGTTGTTCCCCGAGAGCCCGGCGTTGACCGAGCGATACTGCTCGGGGTCGAGGAACGCGGTGTGGCACTCGTCGACCGCGGTGGCGACGGCGCGGATCGATTCGTAGGCCAGGAGGTTCTGGTTGATCTCCGCCCCCGCCGCCGTCGCGAGCGCGAGGTAGGCGGCCTTGAAGGCGGCGGCGTCCTGCTGGCGGTTGCCGGTCAGCGTGGGCGTTTGCGCCTGGGGGGCTTTGCCCGAGGCGGTTAGGGTCGCGATCGCGCCATTGTAGGCCGCACCGAAAAGGGTATTCGACGGCAGCACGTCGACATAATGATCGAGTAGGTAGCCGATCGCCTGCTCGATCAGGGCCGCCCCAGCTGCTGGCGTGGTGTTGGGGAGATTGCCGGTGTCGCGGGCCGATTGGGGCGAGGCGGTCGCGGCGACGCGCGTCGTCGTCCCCCCGGCGATCGGGGTGGCCGCGCGGGTGGCGGTCGTCGCACCGGTGGGGACGGGGGCGGGGCTGGGCGCGCCGGCGACCGGGGCCGTGGTGCGGGTCGCGACGGCCGTCGCTGGCGCGCTCGCCGCCGCGACCGTTGTCGGCGCGGGCGTGGCTGTTGCCGCGACCGCGGCTGCGGTGCTGGGCGCACCCGTCGCCGTGGGGGCGGGTGCCGCGCCGCCGCCACATGCGGTGAGCAGGGCGATCGCGAGCAACAGGCCGACGAGGCGCGTGTAGACCATCTGCTGTCCTTCCCGGTGGTTCTTCGGTGTCTGTCGCGCGGGCTGCTCGCGGACCCTGCGTCGCCCGAGCATTGAACGATAACATAGGGGGGCGATCGCGCCAATCGCTGCGGGGCGCGATCGCGCGGTTACGGACCGATCGCGCGCGATCCGCGGCGACGCTACCGCCCGGCGATCGGCGCGGCGGCGACCGGGGCGGGGTCCGCCCCGACCGCGAGCGGTTCGACCTGATACGGCGTGCCGGGGCGGTTCGCGCCCCATTCGGCCCAGGCACCATCGTAGAGGCGCACGTTGGTGTAGCCGAGGACGCGCAGCATCCAGAAGGTGTGCGCCGAGTCGGCCCCGGTGAGGCCGTAGACGACGATCGGCTGGTCGCGCCCGAGCGTCTGGCTCTCGTACACGCGCCCGAGCTCGCCGGGGTCGCGCACGATGGCGGTATTCTTCTGGAGCAGGTTGCGGTCCCAGGGGATCGAACGCGCCCCGGGGATCCGCCCGAAGCGCAATTGCTGGCCCCAGGTTTCGCGCCCTTCGTTCAGGGTGCGCGTATCGACAACCGCGAGGCCGTTCTGCCCCAGATCGGCCAGGAGATCCGGGCCGTTGATCAGGATCCGCTCGTTCGGGAGGATGTCGGGGAGGCGGGTCGGCCGGATCGTCGGCTCGTCGCGGGTGATCGGCCTGCCCTCCGCCCGCCAGGTGGCGATCCCGCCGTTCAGTAATCGCCCGGCGGCGTAATCGGCGTATAGGAGCGCCCAGAGGAAGCGCGCCGCGTAGCGCCCGCCGGCGTTGTCGTAGGCGACGACCGTGGTGGTATTGTCGATCCCCGCCCGCTCGAAGACGCGCTTGCGGCTGGCCGGATCGACCAGCATCCCATAGGTGGTGTTGTTGACCTCGATCAGATCCTGCCACCAGACGTGGATCGCCCCCGGGAGGTGGCCGCGCTCATAGTCTTCGCGCGGCGAGAGGTCGATGATCCGGGTGAACGGGTCATTCACCCGCTCGGCCAGCCAGGCGGTATCGGCGAGGAATTCGGGGTGCGGATATTGCGCTGCCGGATACGGCTTCAGCGTGGTGGTCGGCTCATTCCTTGCCGGACCGCAGGCGGCGAGGAACGGCAGCAGGAGTGTCAGGAGCGCGAGGAGGATAGGCACCGCCGGGCGTCGGATGGTCGCTCCGTGATCCGTTTGCCGCGAAGCCGCTACCATCTCATCTCCTGCGCTCTGCCGGTCCGTCATAGTCTCTCTGCGGCCCACCCTGCATGCCGCAGCAGACTGTAGCCGAGGGGTTGATGGGGCGTCAAGGCGTGCGATGGTTGACACGCCGCCGTCGATTGGGGATCATCACCCTTTGTCGCCGGGTGTGGTAGCGGCGGGGAGCGCGGCTGCTCGGGCCGTCTACGCCGCGCCCCGGCCCTGCTTGCCGCTCTTGCCCGTCTCTGTCTCGTTTGTTGTCCTTGTCGCGATGTAAGGAGGGTCTGTGAGCTTGCCAGGTGCGCTGCGGAATCCGCTCAATCTGCTGCTGTTGCTGATCCCCGTGGCGCTGTTGGCGCGCGTCCTCGCCTGGCCCGCGATCGCCATCTTTGTTATTAGCGGCCTGGCGATCGTCCCCCTAGCGAAGTGGATGGGGAATGCCACCGAAGAACTCGCCGTCCATGTCGGACCGGGGATCGGGGGCCTGCTCAACGCCACGTTCGGCAACGCCACCGAACTGATTATCGCCGTCTTCGCGCTACGGGCGGGCCTGATCACCGTCGTCAAGGCGTCGATCACCGGCTCGATCGTCGGCAACCTCCTGTTCGTGCTCGGCCTAGCGCTCTTGCTCGGCGGCTTCAAGCGCGAGAAGCAGGAATTCAACCGCACCGCCATCGGCACGAGCGTGTCGCAACTCGCCCTGGCGGTGATCGGCTTGCTGATCCCCGCCGCCTTCTACTACACCCTCGGGACGCGCGATGAGGCGCGCCGCCTCTTCCTCGAACAGGAGGTCAGCTTCGTCGTGGCCGGCCTGCTGATCGCTTCCTACGTCCTCGGCCTCGT
>DATCMP010000501.1:0-9379 GCA_036563365.1 Thermomicrobiales bacterium | reverse complement strand
TGAAGACCTTCGTCAGTTCCGCCGGGAAGCGCGTCTCCTCCAGCACCAGATTACGCCGCATATCGACGATCTTGGGCACATGCTCGATCGCCACCGGGCACGCCTCGACGCAGGCCATACAGGTGGTGCAGGCCCACAGCTCCTCGTCCTTGATCAACCCTTCCTCGCCGATCAGGGGTGTGGCGGCGGTGATCGTGCGCGGCTCGTGGCGCGCGGCCATCTGCATCCCCGCCTGGGCATAGGTGGAGAGCCGCATATCGACGATGATCTTCTTCGGATCGAGCGGCTTACCGGTCAGGTTCGCCGGGCAGGCGTTGGTGCAGCGCCCGCACTCGGTGCAGGCATAGCCATCCAGGATGTCTTTCCAGGTGAACTGCTGGATCTTGCTGACCCCGAAATGCTCGGCCTCCTCGATATTCGCGATCATCGGCAATTCACCCTTCGGCCTCGTCCCTTTCAGGTAGACGTTGACCGGCGAGGTGAAAACGTGGAAATGCTTGCTGAGCGGGATAAAGATGAGCAAGCCCAGGACCAGCAGGATGTGGATCCAGTAGAACGCGACGAAGCCCACCCGCGCCGCCGTCTCGCCGAACGCGCCGAACGGCCCGCCGAGCACAAGTCCGGCCAGCGACCAGTGCGGATCGGCGGTGCCGAACGCCGCCGCAGCGAACCCTTCCGCCAGCAGCAGCGAACTCAGGTGCCCGCCGATCATCGCGATGATGATCCAGGCATCGGGCTGCGTCGTCAGCCCGCGCGGACGCAGGCGACCGCGACGGAATGCGGCATAGGCCAGCGCCACGATCACGGTGATCGCCAGCAGATCGTTGAGCGCCACATAGGCGCGCGAACTGACGATCGGCAGCCGCACGCCGTGAATCAGCCCATCAATGATGACCTGTAACAGCGCGACGGTCAGGATGATGAAACCCCAGAAGATCAGGAAGTGTGCCACCCCGATCGCGGGGCGCTCGAACATCTTCGATTGCCCCAGCACCATCGTGAACACTCGCCGGATGTTCGGACCTTCGTCACCCCGCCGCACGGTCGGCTGCGCCGCCAGCAACGGCTGATAGAGTCGCCAGACGCGATAGCTGAAAAACCCTCCCGCCGTCAGCAGGACGGCGAACAGCAAGAGTTGGCCGAAGATGTTGACTGTTGGTGACATAGAGTAACCTCTCCCCCGGCCCCTCCCCTACAGGGGAGGGGTGACTCGTTATTGGGTGGTTGCCAGGATGTGGGCGAGGACGGAAGGTAAGTCTTGTAGGAGTTCATCATTGTTGAAACGGAGGATCCTGAGGTCGCGCCCGGTTAATAGGTACTCACGACCACGGTCATGCTGTGCCTGACTGTCGTGAATCGGGCCATCGACCTCGATGATCAACTTGAGTGTGTGGCAATAGAAATCGACGATGAAACCATCAATGACCTGTTGACGGCGAAACTGATAGCCGTTGAGACGATTTGCACGCAGCTGCCGCCACAACTCTCGTTCGGCAAGCGTCATCTGCCGCCGTAACTGCTTGGCACGGGCGCGCTTCTCCGGGGTGACACGCCGAGCAGTGATGACGCTGTCCATACCCCTCCCCCGGCCCCTCCCCTGAAGAGGGAGGGGAGCACATCACCAACACTGCGTCTACCCGCAGAGCACCACCTCTCCAACGAGTCACCCCTCCCTCTTCAGGGGAGGGGCCGGGGGGGTCCGTCCCCCTATCTCCCCCCCTTCACCTCCCCGATCAGTTGCGGCAACACCTTCAACGCATCGCCGACGATGCCGAGATCGACGCTCTTGAAGATCGGGGCGTCGGGGTCTTTGTTGATCGCGATGATCGTCTTGGCGCCCTTCATCCCGGCGAGGTGCTGGATCGCCCCGGAGATGCCGCAGGCGATATAGACATCGGGCTTCACGGTCACGCCGGTCTGCCCGACCTGCTCGCCATACGGTCGCCAGCCCGCATCGACCACGGCGCGCGAGGCACCGACCGCGCCACCGAGCGCGGCGGCCAACTCCTCGATCAACCCGAAATTATCGGCATTACCGAGGCCACGCCCGCCGGAGACAACGACCTTCGAGTCGGACAGCAACGGCCCCTGCGTCGATTCTTCGACCGTGTCGGTGACGCGAATCGCCGTAGACGCCGCCGCGATCTGGCCGGTGATCTCCTCGACCGCGCAGGTGCCGCCGCTGTTGACGGCGGTGAACGCCTTGGGCCGCACCAAGACGATCTGTGTCCCCGGCATTGTCAACTCGCAGACGGCCACGGTGCGCGCCCCCCACGGCGTCTGCATCCGGAAGCCGTCGCCGGTCGCCTCGATGCCGGTCGCGTTGGTCACCACACCCCGATCGAGCCGCGCCGCCAACCGCGAGGCGACATCACGACTATCGTAGCTCGTGGCAAAGAGGAGCAGCGCCGGTTGCCGCTCGCTCACCAAAGCGGCCAACGTATCAACCACCGCCGGCGCGAGATGCTGATCGTACTCGGCGCGGGCGTCCACGATCGCGTGCGCCGCCCCAAACTCGCCCGCCACGCTCGCCGCACCCGCCGCGTCCCGCCCGAACAAGATCGCCGTCGTCTCACCCAGTTCGGCGGCTTTCGTGATCAGTTCGAGCGCAACCGGGGCCGGACGCCCGGCGTAGATCTCGCTGTAGACCCAGATAGCAGGCATGATTTAACCTCTCCCCACCCCCTCCCTGCAAGGGAGGGGAGCTAGCCATTCCCATCAGACCGACCGCCCACCACATCGGTTCGCGATTGAACGAACCTAACCGGCAAATTACCGTCTCCCAACGAGTCACCCCTCCCCGCGTCGGGGAGGGGCCGGGGGAGAGGCCCAGCCCTAGATCACCCCGCGCTGCCGCAGCAATGCCGCGATCTGGGCCGCGCCGGTGCCGTCATCCTCGACGATGACACCCGCCTGCCGTTCCTCGACCGGACGCAGTTCCAGGACGCGCTCGCGCGCCCCCGCCTCGCCCGCCTCGCTGGCGACCAGGCCCAGATCGGCGAGATTATATTCCTCAACCTTCTTGCGCTTGGCCGCCATGATCCCCTTCAACGCCGGGTAACGCGGCTCGTGCGAACCGCTGGCGATCGCCACCAGCAACGGCAGCCGACATTCCACCGTCTGGTAGCCGAGCGCCACGACCCGCTGGCCGGTCAGCACGCCCCCGTTCACCTCCAGGCTGCGGATGAAGGAGAGGTGCGGGATGCCGAGCAACTCCGCGACCATCCCGGGGACCATCCCGGTGTACCCGTCGGTGCTCTCGGTCGCGCAGACGATCAGGTCGAAGCCGATCTCCTTGATCGTCGCCGCCAGCGCCTTCGCGGTACTCAGCGCATCGGAGCCCACCAACCCATCATCGGTGATCAACGCGCCATCGTTCGCGCCCATCGCCAGCGCTCGCCGCAGCGCATCGACCGCCTCTTCCGGCCCCATCGAGACGACCGTCACGGTGCTTTCGCCATCGCGCTCGGCCAGTTGCAGCGCCGCCTCCAGCGCGACCTCCGCGCCCGGATCGAGCACGTTGGTCACGCCGTCGCGCACCAGCCGCTTCGTCGCCGGATCGATCTGATACTCCACCGTGTTCGGATCGGGAACCTGTTTTACGCAGACGAGAATACGCATCGTTTTGCTCCATAGAGTAGCCGGTAGTCGGTAGCCAGCTGCCTGTGGATTGGTCGTAATGCAACGCCGTTCATTCGGCACAACATCACTGGCTACCGGCTACCGGCTACCGACTACTGCCCTATTCCAACGCCCCAATACCGGTGATCTCCCGGCCCACGATCATCGTGTGAATATCGTGCGTCCCTTCGTAGGTATCGACCGTTTCGAGGTTCAGCATGTGCCGGATGACCGGGTACTCCGTGGTGATCCCGTTGCCGCCAAGGATCTCGCGGGCGGCGCGGGCGCCGTTCAGCGCGACCCGCACGTTATTGCGCTTCGCCATCGAGACCTGGGCGAAGGTCATCTTCTTCTCGTCTTTGAGCTTGCCGAGCTGGTGCGCCATCAGCAGGCCGAGGCTATGATCGGTCAGCATCCGCACCAATTTGTCCTGCACCAGCTGTCGCCCGGCGATCGGCTTCCCGAACGTCGTGCGCGTGACGGCGTAATCCCGCGCACAGGTATAGACCGCCTCCAACGCCCCGAGCGCCCCCCAGGAGATCCCGTAACGGGCCTGCGTCAGGCAGCCGAGCGGCGACTTCAGGCCCTTCGCGTTCGGCAGGATCGACTCCGCGCCGACGCGGCAATCTTGCAGCACGATCTCGCCGGTGCAGGACGCGCGCAGGCTCATCTTCGACTCGATCTGCGGCGCGCTGAAGCCGGGGGTGTCGGTCGGGACGATAAAGCCCCGCACGATCCCCTCGTCGTCCTTCGCCCAGACGATCGCGACATCCGCGACCGGACTATTCGTGATCCACATCTTCGCGCCGTTGAGGATCCATCCGTCGCCGTCGCGGCGGGCGCGCGTACGCATCGCGCCCGGATCGCTGCCCCCGTCGCTCTCGGTCAGCCCGAAGCAGCCGATCAAGCGCCCCGTCGCCAGTTCGGGGAGATACCGTCGGCGCTGCTCCTCCGAGCCATAGGCGTAGATCGGATACATCACCAGCGCGCCCTGCACCGAGGCGAACGAGCGCAACCCGCTGTCGCCGCGCTCCAACTCGTAGTTGATCAGCCCATACGCGATATTGTCCACCCCGGCGCAGCCATACGCCTCTGGCAAATTCGCCCCGAAGAGCCCGAGCGCGCCGTACTGGTCTTTGATCGCCAGCGGGAATTCATGGCGATCCCACCAGCCGCGCACGTTCGGGATAATCTCGCCATCCACAAACTCGCGCACGGCATCGCGAATCGCCCGTTGTTCCGCTGTGAGCAAGCCATCGATCGCATAGAAATCGAGCATCGCACCCCTCCCACAGTCGGAGCCCCACCCGGCACACGTCGCCACCCACCCACATCTTTCCAGAGACGTGTCAGCGTAAACGGGAAAGGGCAGGGGCGTCAAGCGGGCTAGAAGGATCAGCAGGGCATAGACGTTGGACCGGCGGCTTCGGCCGCCCGCCTGCGTCGTCACCTGCTCAGACCCGCGCCCCTCTTTCCGCGATCCGCCGTCGTTGTGTTACCCTCCACGCACAATGGGCGTCCGGTCGGTATGTGGAGGGCAAACGATGGTCAAGCTCTACGGACAGGAATGGAGCGCGGCGGAGTTACGTCGCCACGTCGGGATTATGGATCAGTTGGCGGGGATCACCCCCGGCGAGCGTACCGACGGCACCGCACGCGGGGTGCGGACCCTCGATGTGCAAACCGGCAGCGGCCTGTCGTTCACCGTCCTGCCCGAGCGCGGGATGGATATCGGCGAGGCGCGAATCAACGGTGTGCCGCTCGCCTGGCACTCGGCGATGGGTGTCGTCCACCCGTCGCGCCACGAGCGCGACGGGCGCGGCTGGGAACGCTCCTTCGCCGGGGGACTGCTGGCGACCTGCGGGCTGGACAACGCCGGGGGTGAACAGGAGGACGAAGGGCAGACCTACCCCTTACACGGGCGGATCAACAATATCCCCGCGACTCATGTGCACTACGATGGCTCGTGGCACGGCGACGAATACCTCCTCACTATCGAGGGCCGTGTGCGGCAAGTGACGCTTTACGGCGAAAACCTGCTGCTGACGCGACGGATCGAGACGCGACTCGGCTCCGACACCCTGCTCGTCACCGACACGGTCACCAACGAGGGCTATCGCCCGGAACCGGTGCTGCTCCTGCACCACATCAACGCCGGTTTCCCGGTCCTGGCCGCGACGAGCGAATTGCTGCTGCCTCCAGGCACCCGCACGACGCCGACGGAGGAGGCAAGCTGGCGTCATGGCGCGGCACCCGGTGCGGGGGCGCAGGTCTTCCTCCACGAACTCCCCGCCGCGCCGGATCGGATGGGTAGCCTCGCCCTCGTCAACCGCGACTTCGACAGCGGGCGCGGAATCGGCCTGGCGATCCGCTACAGCCAGCAATCATTCCCGTTCCTCTGGCAATGGCGCAATCTCCGCGACGGCGAGTACGTGATGGGCCTGGAACCAACGAATGTCCACCTCGGGGGGCGCAAAGCGACGCGCGAGGCGGGCGCGCTGCAAACCCTCGCGCCTGGCGATGCGGTGACGTTCCGCACCGAGATCACCGCCCTGCGCGACCGCGCCGCTATCGACGCGACCGCGCGACAGATCGCCGGGGAGACGTTATAAACGTTGCGCCGATCGCCGAACGGCCCGCCG
Organism: Thermomicrobiales bacterium; assembly: GCA_036563365.1. GTDB lineage: Bacteria > Chloroflexota > Chloroflexia > Thermomicrobiales > CADCWN01 > CADCWN01. Next base: position 3,116 of record DATCMP010000501.1, on the reverse strand, counting down.
CCACTATCTGTTGGCGGCGGGCCGGAGCGTGGTGACCGACCCCTACGAAATCGCCACCCAGGCAGCGCCCTTCGCGCTCGCCACCAGCGCGTCGATCACCTTCATGTTGGCGACGGCATCGCCGAGCGGTGTCGGCACCGGGGTGTCGTTGCGGATCGCGGCGGAGAATATGTCGCCCTGTACGGTGTACTGATTAACGATCGGGAACGTAATCTCCTCGACCTCATTGCCACGATAGTGCCAGATCCGGCACGGCTTATCCGGTGGGGCATTGACCGGAATCTCGACCTCGACGCGGCCGGTTGTGCCATAGATATTCGCCCGCTGGTGGGGGGCCAACTGCGTGGAACAGGTGAAGGTGGCCGTGCCGCGACCGAAGTCCAGGATCCCCGAGGCGAGACGATCGGTCTTGAACTCTGGGTCGTATTCGATCGCACCCACGACGCGGTTCGGTTCGCGATCGAAGATGAAACGCGACAGCGAGATGTTGTAGCAACCGATGTCCATTAACCCGCCGCCGCCGATCTCGGCCATGTTGCGGATATTCTTGGCGTCGTCGTTAAAGTACGAGAAGAACGAATTGATCGTCTTCAACTCGCCGATCCCGCCGGTCGCGACGATCTCCTTGGCGCGCTGCCACTGCGGGTGGTGGCGGTACATGAACGCTTCCATCACCTTGAGGTGCGGATACCGCGCCGCCGCAGCGACCAGCTCTTCGCCCTCGGCGGCGGACAACCCGATCGGCTTCTCGCAGAGGACATGCTTACCAGCTTCCAGCGCCTTGATCGTCCACGGAACGTGGAGGTGATTCGGCAGCGGGTTGTAGACGGCGTCGATCTCGGGGTCGGCAAGCAACGCTTCGTACGAATCATAGGCTTTCGCGATCCCGAGGCGGGTCGCCGCCGCCTGTGCCGTCCCCTGACTCCGCGACGCGATCGCCGCGATTTCGCAGAATTGTCCCTGCTGCATCGCTGGCAGCACCTTCGCGGTCCCGATATTGGCGGTGCTCAGCACACCCCAGCGAACCTTACTCACCATTGCGCCTCCTCGTGCATTCGGTTGCGCGGACCGGGCCAGATAGGCCCCATGAGCCGGGCCTCGATTGTAGCATTTTGCGCGCGAGAGTCGGCCCGCGGTGAAGACAGCGGGGCGAGAGCAGTCCCTCTCTCTTGGCGCGAGCGCGCTATGCTACACTCGTTGAGAAACGAACGATGGGTCGCAGCGCCAACGGCCGCGCTGACGGGGAGAAAGAAGACCGATGAGGGGATCATCGCCGCGGAGGGCCGCAGGAGCGCCCGGCAGCAACGTCACCGCCACGAGCCGGGTGAGCCGATGAGCACCCTGGTGGAGGCCGCGATCGGGAGAAGCGTCCGACGTAACGATGGCAAAGACAAGGTCATCGGCGCCACCCGCTACGCGGGCGATCTGATCCCACCAGGCGCGCTCTGTGTCGCCCTCGCGACGAGCCCGCATGCGCGGGCCGCGGTGCTCGGTATCGACCTGGCGGCGGCAAAGGCAGTCCCCGGGGTCGTGGCCGTTGTCACGGCGGCGGATCTCCATGCCGCGTTTCCCCAGGGGCAGGGCGAGTTCTTGCTGGCTGAACGTCACGTCACCTACGCCGGCCAGCCGGTTGCGGCGGTGCTGGCGGAGACGGAAGCGATTGCCGGTGATGCCGCCAGCCTGATCGTCGTCGAGTACAGCCCGCTCCCGGCGAGCGCCGATCCGCTCGTCGCGAGGCAGGCCGGTGCGCCGCTGGTCCACCCGGACGACAAACCACCGGTGGGGCGCGCCGACCTCTCGGGCAACGTGCGCGGGCTGCTGCGCTACACGCGCGGCGACATCGCTGCCGGGCTCGCCGCCGCCGACCACATTGAGTCGCGCACCTACCGCACCGCGCGCGTCCACCAGGGGTACCTGGAACCGCTCGCGACCGTCGGGCTGATCGATCCGTCCGGTGTCCTGGAATTGCGAACCTCCACCCAGGCGCAACTCGAAGTGCGCGATACCGTCGCGGCGGCGCTCGGTCGCGAGCCAGAGGTGGTGCGCGTGGTGGCCCCACCGGTCGGCGGCGGCTTCGGGGCGAAATATGGCTGCCTCGAACCGCTCGTCGGGGCGCTGACCCTGCACGCCGCGCGCCCGGTTGCGCTGGTCCTCGATCGCGACGACGATTTCCGCTGCACCGGCCCCGCCCCCGAGTCGATCATCGCCCTCGACACCGGTGTCACGCGCGATGGCCGGATAGTCGCCATTCGCGCCCGGATCGTCTATGACGGCGGGATCGCGGGCGGGAGCCCGGTCGAGGCGACCTGCCAGTCGATCGGCGGCTATTACCGCTGCGACAATATCGACATCGAGGGCTACGAAGTCCTGACGAACAAACCCGCGCCGGGGGCCTATCGCGGGCCGGGGATCCCGCAGGCGACCTTCGCCCTGGAATCGAACGTGGATGAGATGGCCCGCGCCATCGGCATGGACCCGCTCGCCTTCCGGCTCGCCAATGCGTCGGTCTCGGGCGATCCGCGCGTGGACGGCAAGCGCTGGCCGACCCTCGCGCTCACCTCCTGCATCGCGGCGCTCCAACGGCATCCGGCGTACGGTGAGCCGGTCGATCGGTCGCGAGGTGAAGGGATCGGGGTGGCGATCGGCGGGCTACAGACGAGCGTTGACCAGCCCGCGGCGATCTGTCGCCTCGCGGAAGACGGTACGATCGAGCTCGTGATCGGCCTGATCGACATCAGCGGGGCGCACACCGCCCTGGCCCAGGTCGCCGCCGATGCGCTCGGCGTGCCATACGAGTCGGTGCGGGTGATCCTTGCCGCCAGCGATGTGACGCCCTACGCGGGGGCAACCGGTGGCAGCAAGGGCGTCTATACCGTGAGCCCTGCGGTCGCGGAAGCGTCGGCACAGGTACGCGAACAACTGCTCGCGGTGGCCGCCGAGCAGTTCGAGGCATCTCCCGACGATCTGGCGTTCACGAGGGACGGGATTGCCGTCCGTGGCGTCCCCGATCAGACCCTGTCGTTTGCAGCAATCGCGCAGCGGGTAGCGACAGATCCCCGGTACAGCGGCGTGCTGCGCGCCGAATCGCAACCCGAGTCGCGGCCCAAACCGGCCGC
>DATCMP010000492.1:0-4200 GCA_036563365.1 Thermomicrobiales bacterium | reverse complement strand
TTGCCACATCACCCCACCCTACGCCGGCAACAGCTCCGCTGACCGGGCCGACGCGGTAGCCAGAATCGTCTCGGCGGCGAGCTTGGCGCTCGCCAGCGCCGCGTCGGACAACATCCCGGTCGGGCCGACCCAGTCACCGGCCACGTACAGACCGGGGAAACCGGGGACAGCCGGCCCGGGCCGACCGGCCAGTCCGCCACCCTCCGCAGTGACAAGCGCGTTGGTCACGGTCATGCGCGGCAAGAAGATCCTCGCGGCGACGCGCTCGCGCCACCCCGGCTGCACCAGATCGAGCAGCCCTTCGAGTTCCCGCAGATCCGCCTCCGGCTCCGTCGGCTCATCCCCACGCAGGTATTTGCCGACATGGATGACCGCTCCACCGGCCGGTGCCAGCCGCGCGACCGCCGAGTGGACCGAGAGATACAGGGGCCGGTCGAGCCCGAAAGCGAGATTCGCTGCCGGGTCCGGTAGCGCGCTCAGGCCGAGATCGAGGCAGGCCATCTCGACCGGGATCGCCCGCGCGGCCCAGTCGGCCAACGCGCCCCCCGCCGCGCCCCCCACCAAACCAGCAGCCGTGGCGGGGTCGGCGGCGATGACCACCGCGGCCGCTTCGATCACCGCGCCATCGGCCAGCCGCACGCCGCGCACCGCGCCGGTCCCGACCTCGCGCCGAACCTCGACAACGCGCGTATCGGCGACGATGCGGACACCCGCCGCCTGCGCCGCATCGCGCAGCCCATCGACCAGCACACGCCAGCCGCCGTCGATGTAGTCCACGTTGCCGACCAGGCCGAGTTTGGTCTGCGCCAGCGCCGCCCCTGCGCTCATCCGATCGCAGTCGGCGGCATAGGTGGTCGTGCGAACGAGCATCAGCACGAGTTGCCGCAACTCCTCGTGGCGGATCGTCCGATCGAGCCATCGTCGCAAGGTGACCTCGCGCAAAGCCAGGGTATCGAGCCGGAACAGCCGCGGCAGCAGGGTAAGGAGCTCCCGCTTCGCCCCAGCCGAGAGCAACGTCGTCGTCAGGAACGAGCGCAGCCCGGTTGGCAGGGGCTGGAGTCGTCCATCGGCGAAGCCATAGCCCGCCTGGAGCGGGGCCTTCCCGTGCCACCGCACGCCGAGTTCGCGCAGGATCGGCGCGGCGGTGCCACCCCGATAGAGGGCGTGCGGGCCGAAGTTGAGCGTATACCCATCGCGCTCGCTCGTCCGCGCCCGCCCGCCGAGCTCCCGCGACCTTTCGTACAGCGTTACCGACCGCCCCGCCCGCGCTACGTAGGCCGCCGCAGTCAACCCCGCCAGCCCGCCACCCACAATCACCACATCCACGCCCGCACGATCCATCATGGTACCCATCGGTCACCTCCTCGTACAGATCGGGCAGCAGCGCCCTTTCGTACAGGGGACGAGATAGCCCCGTGGAGTGTGACACCCGCAACGAGGAACGCGCTCGCGGTATACTTGCGCCAAAGTACGCCGCCCCGATATGACAGGAGCGCCCGATGGCTACCACGGCACAACCACCCGTCAGCGCCGAGCTTCAGCCCCGCCTCTTGACGCTGGATGAGTTCGACCGCATGAAGGAAAGCGGCATCTTCGCCGAAAAAGAGCGCGTCGAATTGCTCGATGGAGTGGTGATCACGATGAGTACGGTCGGCGGGCGGCATGTGCGCGTCATCAATCGCATCGCCGGGGCAATCCAACGACTGAACGACGCCAACCTCGAAATCAGCGTGCAAAATCCGCTGCGAATCGGGGAGCGCGCGGAGTTCCTGCCCGACATCGCCGTCCTCCGCGCCGCGCCCGAGAGTAACGCCGTGCCAACCGCCGATGAAGCGCTGCTCGTGATCGAGGTCGCCGATTCTTCACGCAACTACGATCGCGCGACGAAGCTGCCGCGGTACGCGGCGGCGGGGATCCCGGAAGCGTTGCTGATCGACCTCGTGGAGGATCGGATCATCCGCTACTCGGGCCCGCGCAGCGACGGTTACCGGCAGATCACCCTGGCGGGTCGCGGCGAGCAGTTGCCATCCGCCATCCTCCCCGGCCTGATCCTCGATGTCGATACGATCCTCGGGCCAGCAGCGAGCGCGCGATAGGGGCGCTGCGATGCGGCCCCCGATCTGATTTTACGCCAACACTCACCGAAGCCCCGATCCGGGCCACGGATACCGGCTAGCCGGGCGTCTCCACCATCCTCGCGCGCGACCATCCTCCCGAGCGTCCCGCCATCGTTGAAGTCGCACGCATATGAACGCGGCGGCACCGGCGTAGCACCGGTGCCGCCACGTCGCGATCGGCAATGGCCGAAACCTATGGATACCGGTTCGATTCGTACCGCCCATTGTTGTAGAGCAGAAAGGTATTGTCGTCGTAGCGCCCGGTACCCGGCAGGCCGAGGGCCAGCCCACCGCTGAAGGACTGGATCGCCAACGGCTGACCGCGCTCATCGGGGGTGAGGGCATACCCCAGCAAGCGCTGCAAATCCGGGTTCTCGCGCCAGACTTTGCCGAAGCCCCGTTGCGGCAAATACATGGTGCCGACCGGGGCCTGCCCGCCGCCCGGCGCGTCACCCTCGCGCCAGGTATCGCTGTACACGGCCCACGCCCCGATCGGCGTACTGCCGCCGCTATCCTCGCGGATGACGGCGTAGATTTGCCGCGTATCGGCGCGCCAGATCAGCGCCCCGCGCTCGAACGACTGGGCCGCCCCCTGGATCGGCTGCGCCGCCGACAGCGGCAGGCCGAGCCGCGCCCGCAGGCTCGCGTCGCTGCCATACTTCGCCCCGATGGCGTCCGGCACCGGGAACGGCACACTCAGCGGCGGGACGAGCGCCCCCAGGATCCGGCGCCCGAACTGGCCGAGCAGGACATCGTAGGGCGGTGGGTTCGTCGGGTGGCGCTCGAAGCGGGCGCGCTCAAAATACTGCACGGTATATTCCCGGCCATCCTCCAGGATCTCGCGCAGCTCCTCGCTCAACGGATAGCCAAACTGCGCCAAGCCCCCATTCGCCTGCCAGTAGGCCAGGAAACGCCCGCCGACATTGTGTCCGGTTTCGCGGAAATAGGTCGCGTCCGGCAACGGCGCGGCGATATTGGCGGTTGGTAGGCTCGGATCGGTCAGATAGAAAGTGCGCCCGAACTGGCCGAGGAGGACATCGTATGGCGCGGCGTTCTCGGGATGGAACTCGAACCGGCTACGCTCGAAATACTGCACCACGTACTCTTTGCCATCGGCGAGCCGTTCGCGGAACGGTGCGCTGATCGGATAGCCGTGGATCGCCAACCCGCCGCGTGTCCGCCAATAGGTCAGGAATGGCTCGGCGACGCATTGATCGGTCTCGGAGAAACAGGCTTCTTCGGCGGCAGACACGCCGCCGTGCGCGGAGATCGGGGCGAGCGGACACAACAACGCGAGGCAAAGCAACCCGGCCAGGATGAGCCGTCGGGGGGACATGGCATTGCACTCCTTGACGATGGACCCCAGCGCCCGCGCCGTACCGGACGACGACGGGTGATCGGTGATTGCAATCACCGAGAAAACGGTCCGGCGCGGCGATGGTTTCGCACAATCACTGGTGACAGTTGGCACCCTGGTACGCGGCGGCGGGGGCCACAGCGTCAGGATCGCCGCACGGCAAGAAAAGGCGGGCCGGGGGAAAGTTCCCCCGGCCCGCCCGTCATGCGGCTTGTTCGTCTCCCCCTATCGAGGGCGCGCGTCTTAGTCCTTGACCTCGCGGAACTCGCCCTCGACCGTGCCGTCGTCCTGCGCGCCACCGGCGGTCGCGCCGGCCGTCTCGGCGGCACCGGCCTGATCGTACATGACCTGGCCGATCTGGGAGAGGGCCGTGGTCAGTTCCTCGTAGGCCGGGCGGAGGCGATCGACGTTCTCCGCGTCGTTGTCCATGATGTCGCGCACCGCCGCGATCTTGGCCTCGACATCGGTCTTGGTCTCGGCAGGCACCTTGTCGCCGTGCTCCTGCAAGACCTTCTCGGCCTGGAAGACCATCGACTCGGCCTGGTTCCGCAGTTCGATCGCCTCGCGCCGCTTGGCATCCTCATCGGCGTGCAGCTCGGCGTCGCGGACCATCTGCTGGATCTCGGCCTCGCTCAACCCGCTCGACGCGGTGATCGTGACCTTCTGCTCCTTGCCGGTCGCCTTGTCGCGCGCCGAGACGTTGACGATGCCGTTCGCATCGATGTC
>DATCMP010000489.1:0-53558 GCA_036563365.1 Thermomicrobiales bacterium | reverse complement strand
GGGCACCTCGACCGTCTGGATGGCGCGCAATATCCGCATCCGCCGGGGAATGCGCGCATCGGTATCGGGTCGCCTCGCGTCGATGGGCTCCGGCGTCCCCTACGCGATCGCGGCGAAATTCGCCTACCCCGACCGCCTCGCGGTCGCCTTCGTCGGCGACGGGGCGATGCAGATGAGCGGCTTCAACGCGCTGATCACGGTCGCGAAATATTGGCGACGGTGGGAAGATCCGCGCCTGATTATCCTGGTACTGAATAACCGCGACCTCAACTATGTCACCTGGGAGCAACGGGCGATGGACGGCGAGCCGAAATTCCCGGCGTCGCAGGATCTGCTCGACATCCCCTTCGCCAAGCACGCCGAACTGCTGGGACTGCGCGGTATCCGCGTCGAGACGCCGGAAGGGGTCGGCGCGGCCTGGGATGAAGCGCTCGCCGCCGATCGTCCGGTCGTGATCGACGCGCTCGTCGACCCGTCGGTGCCGCCGTTGCCGCCGGAACTGACCGAGAAGCAGCAGCAGCAACTCGCCAAGGCACTCGCCGCCGGCGATCCCGATGCCGCCGCCGTGCGCGAGATGTTGCAGCGCGAGGACTACACGCTGACAGCGGAATAGTCACATACCCGCAACAAGCAGTCCCTCCAACGAAGGTGTGGCGTCTCATCGCGAGGGACGCCACACCTTCTCACTCGTGCGCGATACACCACCGACAATGATCGCCTTCACCGGCAGAGGATTGCTGTCGGTGCGATAATGACGCTCGGATCGAGAGCAGTGAGCGTCGTAAGGGGCAGATGAGCGCGTTCGAGCAGGAAATCGCAGGGCTGATCGAACGGTTCAGCGGCGAGGCGGCATTCTACGCGCTTAATTTAACGACCGGCGCGGAGATCGGCTATCGGCCTGACCGGGTCATGCCGACGGCCTCGACGATCAAGCTGCTCATCCTGGCGGAACTCTTCCGCCAGGCCGACACGGGGCGAGTTGACCTGGACGAGGTGCTGCCGATCGCCGCTGAGGATCAGCGCGGTGGCTCCGGGATCCTCAAGGATCTCTCGCCAGCGATCAGGCTTAGCGCCCGCGATCATGCCACGTTGATGACCGCCCTTTCGGACAACATCGCTACGGCGGTCCTGGTCCGTCGCCTCGGGCGCGAGCGGATCATGGAGTCGGCCCGCGCCTGGGGAATGGCGAGTACGGCGGCCACCTTCATGGGGACGGAGCGCCAGTACGGTTCAAGTACCCCGCGCGATCTCGTTGGCCTCCTGGCGCTGATCGACGCCAATGCGATCGGTTCACCTGCCGCGAGCGCGGCTATCCGCGACATCCTGGTGACGCAGCAATACCACGATCAGTTGGCGCGGTATCTGCCCTACAGCCCGTACAATCGTACCGGTGCGGAGCATCACGGCGATCTGATCGTGCGCTCGAAGAGCGGTTTTTCCAGCGGCGAGGCGGGCGCTATCCGGGCCGATGCGGGGCTGATCGAGTTGCGAGGTGGCCCGCGCTACGCGATCTGCACGATGACCGAAGGGAGCAACGATCGCCTCTTCAGCCCGGAGCACGATGGGGCGATCCTCAACGGCAAACTCTCGCGCCTCGTCTTCGACGCGTGGCGACCGCACCATGATGCAGAAGGACAATAACAAGGCGCGAGACACGGCACAAGCTTGCCGGAAAGATCACATGAACATGAAGGGAGGAACGATGTACGCGACACTGAATACCGGCGCGATCGGGGTACGGGCAGACAGCCCGCAAGAGGCGATCGCCGCCGCACGGCTCGGCGGCTTCACCGGCGTGGAGTTTCGCGCCGCCGAGATTGCGGATTTGATCGACAAGAACGGTGCAGCGGCGACGCGGGACCTCTTCGACGCTGCAGGGGTGCGGCCTGCTGTCTGGTCGCTCGGCCTCGACTGGCGCGGCGACGAAGCGACCTGGCGACAGGGATTGGAGACGCTGCGACGGAACGCCGCTGCCGCAGCAGCGATCGGCGGCCTGCGCGCGATCCAGGTAATCATGCCCGCCGACGATGAGCGCGAATACGCGGAGAATTGGCGCTTTCACGTCGAGCGATTGGCCCCGGCGGCGGCGATCCTCGCGGAGCATAACGTGGCACTCGGCCTCGAATTCATCGGACCGAAGACGCTGCGCGACACGCGACGCCATCCGTTCGTCTACACGCTCGATGGCGCGCTGGAACTTGGCGCGGCGCTCGGCCCCAATGTCGGGCTGCTGCTCGATTGCTGGCACTGGTACACCGCGCACGACACCCTCGAACGCTTGCAGGTGCTGCGCCCCGAGCAAATCGTCCATGTTCACATCAACGATGCGCCACTCGACATCCCGATCGATGAGCAGATCGACAATCGGCGTGCGTTGCCGGGCGAAACCGGCGTGATCGACATCATCGGCTTCCTCAACGCGCTGCACACAATCGGCTACGATGGCCCGGTCACGGCGGAGCCGTTCAAGCAGGAACTCCGCGACCTGCCGAACGACGCCGAGCGGCTGGCGATCATCAGGGAATCGATCGCGCTGGTCTTTCGGCAGGCGGGCATCTCGATAGGTTAACCGTCGGGCGGCGCTATGAGGCGGAGGGGTTGAAGGGATGAAGACGTGACGGGTCGGCCCACGATCGTACCGCGCACCTCGGCGCGGGTGATCTTCCTGGATGAGCGCGCCTGTGTACTGCTGTTCAAGGGGAGGATTTCCAGCACCGCCGTCGGCGACATCACTGCCTAGTTCCTACCGGGGGCGGTGCTGAAGATGGGGAGGAACTGACCGCAACCGCCGTGCGCGAACTGTTCGAGGAAACGGGACTTCAAGTACCACCAGGAGCGTTACGGGGTCCGGTGGCGGTCAGTCGCGGCGTCTGGAGCGACGGTACGACCACCTACCAGGCTGAAGACTTCGTCTTTATGCTCTACATCACACAGTGGGACGTGATGACGAGCAACTTCACGGCGTTGGAGCGTGGGCAGATCACCGGCCATCAGTGGTGGACTCTCGATGAGTTGCAACGAACCGACATGCTGATCTTCCCCCGGATGCTCGGCCCCTTGGTCGCGCGGCTCCTCGCCGGAGAAGAGCCGACCCAGCCGATCGAATTGCCCTGGGATGCTGCGTAATCGCGTGACGATACCCTAGGGCGTGTCCTCAGTTGAGGAGGATGGCCGTCGCCGCGAGGTGGATACCGGCGAGGAAGTTGCGCCGGGTCTTGTCGTCGCGGGTGGCGATCCCCCGGCACTGCTTGAGCTTGCAGAAGAAGTTTTCGATCAGGTGGCGGGCGGCGTAGAGGTCGCGGTCGTCGTCGCGCGGCGCTTGCCGGTTGCGCTTCGGCGGGATGACGGCCGTTTTGCCCGCCGCGCGGAGCGGGGCCAGCACGCGGGCCTCCGCGTCGTAGCCCTTGTCCGCGATGACGACGGGGGCGGCGATAGCGGCCAGCAGCGCGTCCGCCCCGGCCAGCTCCGACGCCTGCCCGCCGGTCAGGTGGAACGCGGTGGGGTTACCGAGGGCGTCCACGACCGCGTGGATCTTGGTGCTCAGCCCGCCCTTGCTGCGCCCGATCCCCTCGTCGCCGTCGCCCCCTTTTTGCGCGCGCCCGCGCTGTGCTGGTGGGCGCGCACGATCGTGGCGTCGAGCGCCGCGTACTCGTTATCGGCATCCGCGCTCAGGATGGCGCAGGCCCGCGCCCACACGCCGCCCCGCGCCCAGCGCCCGAAGCGCTGATGGACCGACTTCCCCTTGCCGAAACGCTCCGGCGAGTCCCGCCAGGCGATCCCCGCCCGGAACCGGTACAGCACCGCGTCCACGAACAGCCGATTGTCCGCCGCCGTCCCGCCAACGTAGCCCGCCCGTCCCGGCAAGAGGTGTTCGAGCCGCGCCCACTGGTCATCCCGCAGGGCATACCGCCGCGCCATGTCCCCCCCACCGCCACCGATCCACACGCCGCAAGCCTACCACAACTGAGGACACGCCCTAGCCAGTACAACAAGGTCGCCGCTCCCTCCTGTAGAGCGGCGACCTTTCTGACTATCTATGGGATCAGCTTTTCGATTCAGACGCGCACCCCGGCCACTGACAACGCCGATTCCAGGATTCGCAATCCATCGGCACCGCCAAGGATCGCTTCGGCACCCCGCTCGGGGTGCGGCATCAGGCCGACCACGTTGCGCCGCTCGTTGCAGACCCCGGCGATGTGATTGAGGGAGCCGTTGAAGTTGGTCGCTGGGGTCACCGCGCCGGTCGGGTCGCAGTAACGGAAGACCACTTGCCCATTCGCCTCGATCCGTGCCAACTCTTCCGGCGCGGCGAAGTAGCTCCCCTCACCATGGGCGATCGGCAGCCGCAGCACATCCCCAACCGCCAGCCCGGAGGTGAACGGCGTATCGGTCCGCTCTGTCCGCACATGGACCCACTGCGAGCGAAACTCAAGTTCAGCGTTCCGCAACAGCGAACCGGGCAGCAGTTGCGCCTCGGTCAACACCTGGAAGCCGTTACAGATTCCCAGTACCGGGCCACCGTCGCGCGCGAACCGTTCGACCGCGCCCATGATCGGCGAGAAGCGGGCGATCGCCCCGGCGCGCAGGTAATCGCCATAGGCGAAACCACCCGGCACGATCACACACTCGATCCCATCGAGCGAGGTTTCCCGGTGCCAGATGGCGCGCACCGGTTGCCCAAGGACCTTGCCGATGGCGTGCAGGGCGTCGTGATCGCCATTACTGCCCGGGAAAACGATGACACCGAAGTTCATGGCTGTGTGGTCCTTTCCGTTAGCTCGCCGGTTCGATCACACAGCGATAGTTCTCGATGACGGTATTCGCCAGCAGCCGATCGCTCATCTCTTCGGCCAGGCGCTGCGCCTCTTCGGCGGAAGCGGCACGCAACCGCACCTGCAGATATTTGCCCGCGCGGACATCCTCCACGCCGTCATAGCCCATCGTGTGCAGCCCGTCGGCGATCGCCAACCCCTGCGGGTCGTTCACGACCGTCTTCAACGTCACATAGACACTAGCCAACCAGATAGGCCCGTTACTCTCGCTCATCACCTACTCCCGAAATTTGAACGCAGAGACGCCGAGGGGAAGGAGCGTCGCAGAGAAGACGAATTATTTTCTCGTTTCTGCTCTGCGAACTCCCTCTTACTCCGCGTCTCTGCGTTCATCGTTCTCACTGTGACAACGCCCGCCCGGTTAGTCGTTCGTAGGCGGTGTGGTACTTCGCGGACATCCGCGCAACCACCTCGTCGGGCAGGGCCGGGGCGGGTGGTTCGCGGTTCCAGCCCTCCGCTAAAAGCCAGTCGCGCAGCGGTTGCTTGTCCAGGCTATCCTGCGGGCGGCCCGGTTCCCAGCGATCGGCCTCCCAAAAGCGGGAGCTATCGGGGGTCAGCAATTCATCGATCAGGATCGGTGCACCGTCGAGGATACCGAATTCCAGCTTCGTGTCAGCGATGATGATCCCATGCTCGGCGGCGTATTCGACCGCCGCGCCATAGACGGCGCGCGTCAGGCGCTCCAACTCGGCGGCGAGCGACGCACCGACCAACTCCGCCATCCGCTCGACGCTGATATTCTCGTCGTGCCCCTCATCGGCCTTCATCGCCGGGGTGAAGATCGGCGCGGGGAGCCGCACGCTCTCGGTCAGGCCGGGCGGCAAGGGCTGCCCACAGACGGTCCCCGCCCGCTGATACTCGACCCAGGCCGACCCGGAGAGATACCCGCGGACCACACACTCGATATCGACCCGCTCGGCCTTCCGCACCAACACCGCCCGCCCGCGCAGCACGTCAGCATAGGGCTGCAACTCGACCGGGAAATCTGCGGGCTCGGTCGCGAGGAGATGATTCCGCACAATCCCGGTGGTCCGTGCGAACCAGAAGTTCGAGAGTTGCGTCAGCACGGTCCCCTTACCGGGGATACCGTTCGGCATGATCACATCGAACGCCGAAACCCGGTCGGACGACACCATCAGCAAACGGTCGCCGAGATCGAACGTGTCGCGCACCTTACCGCGCCGGAAAAGCGGCACCCCCGGCAAGTCAATCCGCAAAAGCGGCTCGGCCATCAGACCTCCAAACTACGGTAGCGGTTCAACGCAGAGACGCGGAGCAAGAAAAGAGTTTGCAGAGAGGACGAAATAATTCTTCCGTTTCTTCTCTGCGACGCTCCTTCTTGCTCCGCGTCTCTGCGTTCAATGTCACTTATCCGCAACGCCCACGCGCTCCGGTTGCACCACGGCCTCCTCGCGCGGCAGGAGACCGGCGCGACGGAAGGCTTCATCGACGAAGCGGAGATGGTACGACGGCTCGAAGAGCGATCGTAAGCGGTCGCCCGACAGACGCTCCGTCACGGCGGGATCGGCGGAGAGGAGATCGAAGAGCGGCGTCCCCTCGGCCCAGGCCCGCATCGCCGCGCGCTGCACGATCTTGTAGGCGTCCTGGCGATCCATCCCGCCCTCGGTTAGTGCGAGCAGGGCGCGTTGCGAATAGACGATCCCCTGCGTCGAATCGAGGTTTCGCTGCATCCGCTCGGGATAAACATCCATGCCCCGCACGACCCGTTCGGTCAGCCCCAGGAGATAATCGAGCAAGATACAGGCGTCGGGGAAGATGACCCGCTCGGCGGACGAATTGGAGATGTCGCGCTCATGCCAGAGCGGCACCGTTTCCAGCGCGGTGACCGCATGGCCGCGGATCACACGCGCCAGCCCGCTGATCCGCTCGACCAGCACCGGGTTGCGCTTGTGCGGCATCGCGGAAGAACCTTGCTGCCCCGCACCGAACGGCTCGGCGACCTCGCCGACCTCGGTCCGCTGGAGGTGGCGGATCTCGGTGGCGAAGCGATCGAGCGACGAGGCGATCACGGCGAGGGTCGCGATGAACGCCGCATGGCGATCGCGCCCGATGATCTGCGTCGAGACCGGATCGGGACGCAAGCCGAGGCGCGCACAGACCCGCTCTTCGACGCTCGGCGGTACGTTGGCGTGCGTACCGACCGCGCCGGAAATCGCCCCGACGGCCATATCCTCACGGCAGGCGAGAAGGCGCGTGCGCGACCGGGTCAGTTCATCGTACCAACCGGCCAGCTTCAGCCCGAAGGTCAGCGGCTCCGCATGGATGCCGTGTGTGCGGCCGATCTGTGGGGTGTCCTTGTGCTGCAACGCCAGCGCGCCAACCGCCTCGCGCGTCGATTCGATATTCGCTAGGAGGAGATCGGTCGCTTCGAGCACTTGCAGGCTCAGGGCGGTATCGATCACATCCGAAGAAGTCAGGCCGAGGTGGATCCAGCGCGCATCGGGACCGACGGTCTCGCCGGCGGCGCGCAAGAAGGCGATCACGTCATGCTCGGTCTCGCGCTCGATCTCGCGCATCCGGTCGAGATCGACCGTGGCCGCGCGAATCGCGGGCAACGCCTCGGCGGGGATGACCCCTTCCTCGGCCCAAGCTTCACAGACCGCGATTTCGACCTTTAACCAGAGGGCGATCTTCCGCTCTTCGCTCCAAATCGCGCCCATCGCCGGCCGGGTGTACTTCTCGATCATCCCCGTCGCTCCGCGTCCGTACAACGTCTCGCGCCACTCTGCGCCGACGAGGCGATTGTACCACAGGGGCCTGGGACGCCTGATCGACAGGGATACCGCTCAGAAGCCTTCGATGCGGCCAAAGAGCAGCGAGGTACGGCGTCGCTCGGGTCCGCCGTACGGCACGGGCCTCATCCGCCAGGCCGCGAGCGCCGCCGCGAGCCAGAGCAGGAAGAGGCCATACGCCTTAAAAGTGAGAACGAGACGGATCGGGCCATCGTGCGTCGCACCGCGCCAGACATCGCGCTCCGAACCGAGGACAATCAGGGTCGCCGCGAGTGCAAAGAGCGCGATCAAGGGACGCGACGGCGAGCCGCTGGCGAGGACGATGGCGAGGACAGCCAGCGGCAGCAAAGCCCAAGCCGAGTAGTGCGCCCACGCGGTCGGGATGACCAGCATTGCGACGGGGATCGGCAGGGTGAAGCGGAGCGCCGCGGCCAGTTCGCCGCCGCCGCGCCGCCAGACTACGAGCGCGGTGACGAGGACGATCGGCACCGCCACGGCGTTGGCGAGCAAGCGGGTCAGCGTAGCCGGGTAGACCGCACCAACACCGTTGCCCGGTAACTCCGTGGCGAGCAAACGACCGATCAGCGCATAGAGAGTCTGATTTTCGTTGTAGAGGGTGCCGCCACCGACCGCTGGCATCACCGCACTGACGAAGATCCAGGTGTTGCGCGGTCCGGCCAGCAGCGCGCCGAGCAGAACAGCAACTGCCCCACCGAGGGCGCAACCGCCCAAAACTCGCCAGCGCCGCGCGAGGAACGGCACCAGCAACAGCAAAGCCGGATAAAACTTGAGCGCGATCGGCAGCGCCAGCAACGCGCCGACGAGCCAGTCGCGATCCCGGCGCGTGGTGTAGAGGATCATGGCGGCGAGGCTGAGGTTGAGGAACAGCGCGTCCCACTGGCCGAGTGCCAGACTGTCGCGGCTCGGCGTGCTAATGAACCAGAGGGTCGCGATCCCGAGCGCCAACGGCGCACGAAGATTCAAGCCGAAGTGGCGCAGCAACGTCCAGAGTGTCCAGCTATAGAGGCCGACGTTGAGCAGCCGCCACGCATTGAGTGCAACGCCATACGGCAGCAGCGTCCATGGCACGAACAGCCCCGCGCCGATCGGGGCGTGCCGAAAGACGACGATCGTGCCGGGATCACGGTCGATGCCGCTCAGATCATAGAGCGTAGTACCCCACCCGCGTGCGGCGAGAGCAGCGGTGTAGAAGACCTTAAAGTCATAGCTATTCGCCGGAGAATCAGCGGGCAACCAGCCGATCACAAACGCGACGAAGCGACCGACCGCCACGATCGCCCCAAGCGCCGCCAGCCAATGCAACGCGACGCACAGACGACGCGGCCACATCCTCGCACCGCCGAACGCGAGCGCAAATGCGGCGACCGCGCCGAGGCAACTGAAAAGCAGTGCACTGTCCATCGGGAGGGATTATGGCCGAGCGCGAGGGTCGGCGCAAACGGGGATGATCGCCCCCCTGCCCCAACGCTGGGCGGGTACAGGTGTTGCAGACAAGGAGCGTTTACGGAAAGTTCCCTTCCTGTCGGCGGCCGTCCCGCCCAATTGGGGGCAGGGATCGCGCCTTATCCCGCGAATGGGGCCACCAACTTCTGCGGATCGACCCCATCGAAGCGGTCGAGGTTCAGCGCGTCGAGCGGGATCGAGGGCGCCCCCTCGGCGATCAGTTCGGCGATCACCTGACCGATCGCCGGGGAGAGCTGGAAGCCGTGCCCCGAGAAGCCTGCGGCGACGACCAGTCCCTCCACGCCGCGCACCGGCCCGAGGATCGGCACATCATCGGCGGCGCGGGCCTCGATCCCCACCCAGGCGTCGGCCAACCCGACTTTCCCTGCTGGCGGCACGATCGCCGCCGCCGTGATTGCGCTCCCCCAGATACTCGCCAGCCGCGTCGTGCCGCGACTCTCGTCGAGGCTCCAATCGCCCGGCCAGCCGCCGCCGATCAGGAAGTTGCCCGCGGGCAGTTGCTTAAAGCTGAGTCGTCGGCCGACGCAGCCGACGACCTGATCGAGACACGGCGGCGCGGGCTCGGTGAGGATCATTTGCAGCCCCATCGGCGCGAGCGGCAGATCAACACCAGCACCCGCCGCGAGGGTCTTGCTCCAGGCTCCGGCGGCGAGGACCACCAGATCGGCCCCGAGCGCCCCGTCGTCGGTGAGGACGCCGACGACATGGTCGCCCTCGGTCGCCAGCCCCCGTACGGTAACCCCGGTACGAATTTCCGCCCCGGCACGCGCGGCGGCGGCGGCGAAGGCTTGCGTCGTCAGGACGGGATTGGCGTGGCCGTCATCGGGGGTGTAGCTCCCGGCGAGGAGATGCGGGGCGACGGCGGGGGCGAGTTCGCGCAGATCATCGCCCTCGACCAGGACGATATTGAGCCCCGCCGCCCGCTGTCGCTCGATCGCGGCGACGAGGTTCGGGCGATCCGCCTCATCCTCGATCAACGAGAGGTGACCCTTGCGGCGGTAGTGGACATCGGCGGCGAGTTCGTCTTCGAGGGTCGCCCAGCGCGCGCAAGCGCGGATCGAGAGGGGCAATTCGCGCGGATCACGCCCCTGCTGGCGCACACCGCCCGCGCTCGCCCCCGAAGCCGCCGCCGCGATCGTGCGCTTCTCCAATAACACGGTGCGAACCCCAGCCCGCGCGAGGTGGTAGGCGATCGATGAGCCGATCACGCCCCCGCCAACGACGATCACATCCGCCACGTTGCCCTGCCCGCTCACACCATGCCCTTTCCTATCGTCGTTGTCGTAGCGACATGATAGCGCAAGGCGTAGGTTTTCACCGCAGAGACACAGAGGGACACAGAGACGAGGGGGGCGAAGTTGAACGCGGAGGCGCAGAAGGGCAGGAGCGCCGCAGAGAAGAGATCGAGAAAGAGATCGTCCGCTCGGCGACGCTCTCTCTTGCTCCGCGCCTCCGCGGTGATCGTCTCTCAGCGCCGGAGCAAGCCCACGGACATGTAGCGACTAACCGCCAGCGCGAAGAGCAGTAGCAAGATACAGCAAACGACACCGGCGATTAGCCAGAGTCGATCGCGCTCGCGACGCTCCTGCAACGCTTGTTGGACGACCGGATCGGGGAGGAAATCTTGCAGCAGATCGAGCGCCTCGCGCGGGACGGGGGCTACATCGTCGCCCAACTCTTCGGCCCGTGCTCGCGCGATGATCGCCGCCGCCGTCGCATCGACCTCGTCATCACTCATCGGCTGTTGGCGCGGACGGATACGACCGAGCAAACCGAGCGGGGTATTGGGTGAGGGGCCGGGCGGAAGCGACGGCAACGGCGCGGCGACAACCGTCGTTGGCACCTCATCCGGCGACGTTGTAATCGGGCGTGTCGAAACGGCAGGCACCGAGGACACCGCACCAGCGGCGTTGTCGGCGGTGTTAACGGCGAGGGGGGCGCCGCAGTGCGAACAGTGGGTCATGGTCGGAGCATAGGGAATGCCACAGGTGCTGCACCACACGGCGGCACCCGCGGTAGCAGCGGGTATATCTCCTGATCGAGCCTGCATTCGTCCTCACGGTCATCCGGGCACAGGGTCAACGATGTACGCTAACCCTCTAAGTATGCGCCGCGAGCCGCGTGGGGCAATAACCTAATGGTACGGGATCGGGGAGAGTCATCGGCATCGACCTTTACAACAAGTCCACCCTGATAGCCATACCACCGACATAGACAACAACGGAGCAAGCCAAAGACAATCCAGCGGCGGATTCTGGAACGTGCCCGCTCGCCCTTGAGCCGTTCTCTCGTCTTCCCTCGTCCCTGCCCTTTGTTCTCTGTACGCGCTGTGATTAAACCTGGTCCTTTTCCGCGCTCAGATAATCCCGTACGGCACATGGTGCGTGTTCCCAGGTCCAAAGCCGGGATACGAGGGCATCCTGAGTACCCGCCCGACCCGATTAAAGAACCGATCGATCTCGGCTTTCGAGAGCAGCGGGTCGAGTTCGGCCCGCAACGCCTCGACCGCTTCGGGATCGCCGAAACGCGATTCGAGGTCGTGCAGCAGCTTGTCGGGGATCGGTTGGCCGGTGTAATCCCAGATCACCGTGCGAAGTTTCGGCTGTGTATTGAACGTCAGTCCGTGATCGATCCCGTAGACCTTTCCGTCTTTCCCCTTAAAGAGGTGCCCACCCTTCCGGTCAGCATTGTTGGTGATCAGATCGAAGAGCGCCATCCGCTTGAGGTCGTCACCGTGCGTATCGCGCAAGGAGAAATAGTGGGTCTCGTCTTCGGGTTCGACGTAGAGTTGGAGCGTGCCAACGCCGTAAGGGCCATCCTCGCGGATGACCGTCTCGGGGATCAGATCCCAGCCGAGCCAGACGCTGAGCCGGTAGGCCGCGTACTCGCGCCGATAGAGGGTGCCCTCCGGGAAGTCCCAGAGCGGGGCCTCGCCCTGACGGGGTTTATAGATGCCGATCATCCGCGGGTCGCCTGTTTTGTCGGCGAGCGCGGCGAGGAAGGTGTAATTCGAGCCCCACGGCACGACTTCGTAGGCGGTGATCTCCCCGCACTGGAGGAGTTCCGAGCATTCGTGGGGCGGTGGTTGCTCTTGCGCGCCGAGCTGACGCCAGAAGGCATCGCCCGACTGTGCGGCGGTCGGTATCTTCGCCTGACGGAAGCGTCGCTGCATCGCTGCCCTCACTACCTTCGCGACGGGGAGGCCGTCGCACGCGACCAGTTGTGTAGTCGCATTGTCCCCTGCGTGCATCGTCGCGGCATAGTTGAGTATAGCGTTCGGCATCGGCGAGGGACAAGGCAACCATACCCGGCTGCATTCGACAGTCGGCCCAAATCTGTGGCAGCACGTTCTCTGCGATACTAGATCCACACCCAATAGAGGCCGACTTGCGGTCGATACATTCCAGGACGCAGCAAACTCAAGGAGGGGCCAATGACGACGCAGGAATACGATGCCATCATCATCGGCGCGGGGCAGGCGGGGGGACCGCTCGCGTCGGCGCTCGCCGGGGCCGGGAAGCGCGTCGCGATCGTCGAGCGGGAGCACGTCGGCGGCACCTGCATCAACGAGGGTTGCACCCCGACAAAAACGATGATCGCCAGCGGGCGCGTCGCGTATCTCGCCCATCGCGGGGCCGACTATGGCGTGCAGATGGGGCCGATCACGATCGATCAACAGAAAATTCGTCAGCGCAAGCGCGACATCGTCGATAGCTTCCGCGGCGGGAGCGAGAGCCAATTGATCGGCACCGACGGCGTCACCCTGCTGCGCGGCGAGGCGTCGTTCAGCGGGCCGAAGGTCGTAGAGATGCAACTCAACGATGGCGGCAGCGTCAGCCTCCACGCCGACCTGATCGTCATCAACGCCGGAGAACGCCCGGGGCACCCGAACTTGCCCGGCATCGATGAGGTGCCGTATCTCAACTCGACATCGATCATGGAACTCGATCAGGTGCCGGAGCACCTGATCATCCTCGGGGGCGGCTACATCGGATTGGAGTTCGGCCAGCTCTTCCGTCGTCTCGGCGGGGCGGTAACGATCGTGCAGCGCGGCGCGCGACTGCTGGCCCGCGAGGATGCCGACGTGTCCGATGCTGTCGCGGACATCCTGCGCGAAGATGGGATCGCGGTACTGACGGGTACAGCCGCCACGCGAGTCGCGCACGACGGTGCCGGGGTCGTCTTGACTGTGCGCGACGCCGATGGTGAGCGCACCATTCACGGTTCGCATCTCCTCGCGGCAGCGGGCCGCACGCCGAACAGCGACCGCCTCAATCTCGCGGCGGCGGGGATCGCGACCGACAAGCGCGGTTACATCACCGTGGATGAGCGGCTGGCGACGAATGTGGCGGGGATTTACGCGGTCGGCGACATCAAAGGCGGCCCGGCCTTCACCCACATCTCTTACGACGATTTCCGGATCCTTCGCACGAACTTAATTCAGGGCGGCGACGCGACGACCACCGATCGCTTAGTCCCCTACACCGTCTTCACCGACCCCCAACTCGGTCGCGTCGGACTCAGCGAGACAATGGCGAAAGCGCAGGGGCGCAAGGTGCGGATCGCGAAGATGCCGATGAGTTCCGTCGCCCGCGCACTCGAAGTCGATGAGTCGCGCGGCTTCATGAAGGTGCTGATCGATGGGAAGAGCGATCAGATCGTCGGCGCGGCGATCCTCGGGCTCGAAGGCGGCGAGATTATGTCGATGATCCAAATCGCGATGATGGGCAAACTGCCGTACACCACCCTGCGCGATGCGACATTCGCCCATCCCACCCTCGCGGAGTCGCTCAACAATCTTTTCAGCAATGTGGAGTAGGTGACGGGAGGTACGGCCCTCACCCCCGGCTCGCGGCGCTCGCCCCCCCTCTCCCAATTCTAGGAGAGGGGGAAGCGTTGCATAAACGATGGCCTTCACCCTCCCCGCGTCGGGGAGGGTTGCCGCCGCAGCGGCGGGGAGAGGTCCGCCCCCTACCGCACGCCGATATTCACACCGAAGTCGCGCTTCGCCGCGCCGGTGATGAAGTCGTAGGGATATGGCAGCGCCAACGCGCTCGCGCCATCGAGGCGCTGGCACTGCTCGGCGGTGAGCGCGAAGTCGACCGCGCCCAGGTTGTCGTTCAATTGCTCAAGGGTCCGCGCGCCGATGATCGGGGCGGTGATCGTCGAGCCCTCCAATACCCAGCGGAGTGCGACCTGCGACGCGGAGTGCTCGGTCTCCTGCGCCACCGCCAGCAGCGCGTCGATCACCGCGTAGGTGTGCTCGTTGTTATTGGCGTTCCAGCTTGTGCCGTCTTCCTGATCGCCGACGCGCGTCCCGTGCGGCGGCTCTTGCATCCCGCGATGATATTTGCCGGTCAGCCAGCCGCCGCGCAGCGGGCTCCAGGGGATCACACCCAATCCCTCTTCGAGGCAGAGAGGCAGCAACTCCCACTCGGTCTGGCGGCAGAGCAGGCTGTACTGCGGCTGGAGGCAAGTGTACGGCTCCCAGCCGTTACGGCGGCTCGTATCGATCGCCTTCTGCAACTGCCAGCCGGTGTGATTGCTCGCGCCGATATACCGCACCAATCCCTCGTGGATCAAGTCGTTGAGCGTGGAGAGGGTTTCTTCGAGCGGGGTCACCGGGTCCCAGCAATGGGTCTGATAAAGATCGATGTAATCGGTTTTCAGTCGCTTGAGGCTCGCCGTGATCGCCGCGCGGATCTGCTTCCGCCCCAGGCCGATCTCGTTCGGCTTCTCGCCCATCCGAAAACGAACCTTGGTGGCGATCACGTAGTCATCGCGCGATTTGCCTTGCAACCAGTTGCCCACAACCGTCTCGGAAGCGCCGCGCCCATACACATTCGCCGTGTCGATGAAATTGCCCCCCGCCGCGACAAAACGGTCGAGGATAGCGTGGCTGGTCGGCTCGTCGGCCTCGCGCGCGAACGTCATCGTGCCGAGGCACAACGCGCTGACATGCAGCCCGGTCTTCCCGAGGGAACGATACTCCATTATTCACTCCTCATAATGGGATAGCCTGTACCAAGCGGTTGCCCCTCACCGGCGAATGGCCCTGCAAGATTAGCAGCCCCCATGCCATCGGCGATGAGCCAGGAACGGCAGGGGGCAGCGCGTTGTGTGCCCCTCGACGATCGACAGCCGCTCAGCGCGGTGTATCCGGCGCGAAGATAGCGGCCAGGACCGGACTGGTGAACTCGCTGGAGAGGCAGTCCATATAGATCGTGTCCCAGAACTTCCCGCCCATCTGCTGCGACTGGCGTCGGCGACCGAACTCGCGGAAGCCGGCCTTCTCATAGGCGCGACGCCCGGCAAGGTTGTACTCGTGGACCCGCAAGTAGACGGAATGCAACCCGAGCGCGACGAACGCATAGTCGAGCATCAGTCGCGCGGTCTCGGTGCCGTAGCCTTTGCCGCGACCGGCGGCCTCGCCGATCAGGATGCCGAACTCGGCGGTACGGCTACGCCAATCGAGCCCCATCAGGCTGGTATTGCCGATCGAAGTACCGCTCGCCCGCCCGTAGATCGTGAACGAGAAGCTGTCGTCACTTTTCGCCGCGCGCTCGAACCAGCTTTCCTCGCGCTCCAGCGTCATCGGCAACGGCATCGCGCCGATATTACGCACGACCGCGAGGTCGTTCATCCAGCGCTGATACGTCGGCACGAGATCGCGTCGCAACGGCCCCAGCGTCACCAGTTCCCCGACGATATTGGCCACCGGTTCCGCGTTCGTCATCTCCATGATGCCCTCACTTCATCCGTTCCGCCCGTAGTTTACAACGGATATCGCTGTGGTTCTCCACCCTCCCACCCCTTCGTCGGATGGGCAAAACGCTACCACCACAGAGGTAGCGCACCGAGGGCTATCCCCCGACAAGGAGTCAGCGAGATGCCAACAGTCCCGCCGACTGCCACTATACCGGTCATTGGCACCCTCCACGGCGAGGCGAGCACCGACCCCTATCGCTGGTTGGAAGAGGAGATCGCCCGACGCGCCCGGGGCCACCGCGCAAAACGCCTACCGCCAGATCGTGGCCCAGCCTTGCCTGCGCCGCGGCAGCGACTACGGCGAATCGTGGCGTCGCGCGGGGATGCGCGGGGAGAAGCAGCGCGTCTTCGAGGACTTCATCGCGGCGGGCGAACGGCTGATCGCCGCCGGGTGAACCGGCCCCGCGCACCTCAGTATTCGCGGTGGCAGCAACGGCGATCTGCTCGTCGGGGCAGCGCTGACGCAACGCCCCGGCCTCTTCCGCGCCGTCATCTGCGCCGGGCCGCTGCTCGACATGCTCCGCTATCAGCAGTTCCTGATCGCCCGCAAGATGACCGACCTCATGCAAACGGCCACGAGCGCCCATCCCGTCGGACGCCAGATCCTCCTGCGTCTGAAGACCGATGGGCCTGGACGCTTCGGGCGACTCACCACTCGCGCCGCCATCCTCCCGCTTCAGGGGAGAAAACTAGCCCCCGGCGTGGGCGGTTTGCGAACCGCCCACGCCTCGATCACCCACTGATACGCAGCGCCTACCTACGCCCGCTCCGCCCCACGATATTGCATCATATTGTCGGCAATCCGGCGCTTCAACAGCGGTACGGCGTTGACGACGCGCATACCGGTCCGCATCCCGGCCAGCACCGCGCGCCCGATGATCGGCTTGTGGATCGCCGCATTGCCGTCCATCTGCTCGCGTGATTTCAATACCGCGTCGAACCCATATTCACGCATCTGCGCCTCGTAATCGCCGATCGCGGGCAAGAGCGCCATGTGTCCGTCGCGCACGGCGATCAGCTTATGTCGCAGCAGATCGGCGTCGCGCAGAGCGGTATTGGCCCCGACACCCCGCCCAGGCGTCATCGTGTGGATGGCATCGCCGAGCAGGGTCACATTGCTCGGCCGCCAGGGTGGGAGCGGGACGGAGGTGCGGATGTTGATCGCGAAACAGGTGGTGGGGTCGCCTCGGCGGAAAAGTTCGCGGAGGTGCGGGTGCCAGTTAGGCGTCATCGCCAACGTCAAACGAATGAGATCCTCGCCGCTCAGCTGCATCAGGTCCGACGGGAAGTGTCGGGCGGCGGCGCTGAAGCCCCAATTAATGTAGTCGGCGGTATTATCGTAGAGCAATCCCGGCCAGCGACCGATCAGCGCGGCATCGCTGCCACCGATCCCCTGCTTCAGCGCGCGATCACGGCCCCACTTGAACTCCATGACATGCACGATGCAGCTATAGCCCTTCG
Organism: Thermomicrobiales bacterium; assembly: GCA_036563365.1. Taxonomy (GTDB): domain Bacteria; phylum Chloroflexota; class Chloroflexia; order Thermomicrobiales; family CADCWN01; genus CADCWN01. Next base: position 36,259 of record DATCMP010000489.1, on the reverse strand, counting down.
GAGCGAAGATCAGCGAGATACCGTTGAAAACTTTCGGCGGGAGCAAGGCACCGGTTTCTTGCGTCAACGGCAGCTTCGCGGCGATGGCGAGAATACCGGAGTCTTCCAGTCGCGCCTCGGGGAAATATTGCCGTCGGACCCGCGAGTTGGTGCCATCGGCCGCGATCAGCAGATCGCCGGTCGCGGAGGTGCCATCCGCGAAGTGCGCGGTCACCTTGCCATCGGTCCCCTGCTCGTAGCGCACGAACATCTTATCGAAGTGAACGATTTCTTCGACACCGGTGAGCAAAATTTGCCGCAGCGTCATCCGGCTGACCGACTTCTCGCTCTCGATTGGATCGGTCGGCGCGGGGACGGGCAGGGAAAGGAACTCGTTCAGCCCCTCGGTCAGCATGTTGAGATAACGCGGGGCGCGGGCACAGGTCGCCACGAAGGTGTCGTAGAGTTCGGGCGGTAGGCAGGCGTGCAGGGCGCGGCTACCGTCGGGGTCGATCCCGACGCGGTAACCATGCAGGCCGTCGGCGCGGGTGCGATCTCGCTCGTAGACGGCGACGCTGATCCCGGCCCGTTTGAGGCCGTGCGCCAGACAGAGGCCACCGGTGCCGGCGCCGATGATCAGGACGTGCAGTGGTGTCGCGGACATGGGCGTACTCCTCCGATCTCTCGAATCGATCGAACAATGCGACGAGTGTTGGCCCGTCGGGAGCGCCCTGATACACTTGCGTTGCGGCTGTGAGTATCGAGGATCGCCCCGCGAGCCCGGCTCATGGTTCTTGCTGCCCTGGCCGGTGTTCCAGCACCGGCCAGGGCGGTCGTTCATGCCATTAGTCCCCTCCTTTCACCGGGCTGAGTTCCGCGGCCAGTTTGCGGATTTCCGCCTCATCCCATGTCAGCGTGCCATCCGCGAGATCGGCGACGAGAGAATGTACCCAGGCAAGTTCGGCCTCTAGCACGCGCGATTGGTATTCCGTCTCCAGGGCGAACAGGCGCGGCAGGAAGGTGGCGGCACGGCGCAGCAGATCCTCGATCCGCTGCTGCTCCCGCCGCAATGCCTCGGCGCGCAAGGACAACTGCTGGCGCGTGTCGTCGGGCGTCAGCAAGGCCAGTTGCGCGAGCGCCGCCGGGAAATCGGGGAAGTCGCGCTCCGGCGTCGCGATCATCTCGCGAATCCAGCGCAGCGTCGTTTCGCGACCGGTAGCGGTCAGGGCATACACGGTCCGTTCGGGGCGATTCTCAGCCCGGGTCGTTTCCAGAACCCTGATGAGCCCCGCCCGCGACAGGCGCTCGATCGTCTGATAGAGGCTCGCCCGTTGGCGCACATTGATGACCTCATCTTTGCCACGCTCCTTGATCAGGCGTTGCATCTCGTATGGGTGCATCGGTGCCTCGTAGAGGAGCGCCAGGATCGCCAAGGCGAGTGGGGAACGCTGGAATGAACGCGCCATCAGAGAGTTGCTCCAATTTCCGATCCCGGTCGGGCGAAGAAGCGGCAGAGTTCCTGGGCCACCCGTTCGGGTCGACCGCCCCGGTTGCTATTCCCCGAACCGCCATGATTGAGCCCGGCAAACTCCGTCCGTTGCACGCCCGGTATGGCCCGTGCCAGGGCATCGAGGGCGGCCTTCAGGTAGGCCGGGCTGTTGCTACCACCGAGCAACAGCACCTCGGTCCGTATCTCCTTGACGTTATCGATCTTGTCGGCCATCTCGACGACCAGGCGGAAATCATTATGCAGCGTCGGGGCCAACATCCGCATCGTCACGTCGCCGGGCTTAGCCTTCTTGTCCTCGCTCCGCATCGCTAGCCTCGTGAGCAATTCGAGCAGCGTGCGGGGGATACGGCGGAAGATCGGCGGCCCCATCTGGGCCGCGAGCATCGCCGTGGTCAGCGCCGCAGCAACCTTCCCCTCGGCCATCTCCTCCTCGTAACGCGACAGCAGCGCGGCCGGAAGGGGCTCGCCGACGAAGAGCGGCGGTTCGTAGATCGCGATCTTCTGGATGACGGGCAGGGCGAGCGCCGCCCGCAGGGCGATGATTCCCCCCGAGCTGACTCCGAAGAGGTACGCTGCCCCCGTTTTCGCGAGCAGCGCGGCCACATCCGCGATCTCCTTCTCGAGGCCATAACCCTCGCCGGTTGGCCCGCTCAAACCGCGACCGCGTCGGTCGAGCAAATAGACGGTGAAGGTATCCGCGAGCGCTTCGGCGAGTTGCATGTGGCTTTCCGCCGACTCCATCGTGCCGTGTAGCACGACCACACCCGGCCCGGTGCCGAGTTGGCGATAGCCGAGGCGGGTGCCATCGGTTGAAGTAACGACACCGGCCGAATAGCGCCCCTGTACGGGCGCAAGTGCTTGCCGCTTCTCGCTGGCGTTCGCCGCCATCCTCGCCCATCCTTTCCCTTGCTGTATCAAGCGATCGAGCCCTTACCAAGCTAGCCGTTGACTGACGCCGCCGTGTCCTCTTGCCCACGGATGGTTCTTCGCGCCCTGCACCGTTAGGCGCGAATGAGGAATCTCCGTATAGTATTCATATTACTATTAAATAACACACTAATCCAAGGGGCTTCTGGTGAGGATCTTTGGAGCAAAGCTCAGCGAACGCGCGTGCTATACTCTTGCCCTGCACTGTCCGTACTAGCGACGAGGGTGAGAGTGAGCGCCGGGTATCCGAGTCTCCGCGAAAAAGTGAAGGGGTTCCTCCTGGCGCGCGGCGGGGCGGTCGACGAAGACACACTGATCGGCCACGTCTTCGGTTCCGCCGGCTCACCAGCGCTCTGGCGCTCGTTGCTGAAGCAGCTGCTGGTCGCCCCCGAGGGGGAACCGCAGTTCGAGCAACTGGCGAATGGCTCCTGGCAACTGGCCGGGAGGCAGCCCAAGCCGGTCGGCGACCAAAATCTCGAAAATCTCGATTATGTCGTCTTCGATGTAGAGACAACGGGGCTTAAACCGTACAGTCAGCGGATCATCGAGGTCGCGGCGATCCGTTATCGGGGCGGGCGCGAGGACGACGTTTTCAGCACCCTCGTACAACCCGACCGCGCCTTACCAAGCCAAATCGTCTCGCTGACCCGGATCACCGACGACCTGCTGGCCGATGCGCCGCGTTTCGCCGAGATCGCCGATCCGCTGCTCGCCTTCCTCGGCGACGATCTGATCGTCGGCCACAACATCTCGTTCGATCTCGCCTTTCTCGATGCCGAGCTACGCCGCGCCGAACGATCGAGCAGCCTCAACGCGCGCCTCGATACCCTCTCGCTGGCGCAGCGCGTCTTGAGCGGGCAACGCCGCTGGAATCTCGATGCCGTGGCGCGAGCCCTGGGGGTACGCGTGGCGGGCAATCGCCATCGCGCCGAAGCCGACGTGCGCGTGACGGCGGCGGTGCTGTCCGCGCTCTTGGCCCGCGCGCCCGAACGCGGGCTGCACACCCTGGACGATCTCCTGCGGGTCGGCGGGGCGCGCGGCAGCGCCTACGCGGGAGAGGATACGCAGACCTCGGTCGGGCGCGGGCGCTCGGTGATGGACCCCGCCTGGTTAAACGCCATCCCCCATTTGCCGGGCTGCTACCTGATGCGCGATGCCCGCGACACGATCATCTACGTCGGCAAGGCGAAAGATCTTCGCAACCGCGTCGGGTCGTATTATTCGCAGGGCTTGGGTGAGACGAAGAAGCCGGGCCTGCTCGAATCGATCGCGCGGATCGAGACGATCATCGTCGGGTCGGAACTGGAAGCGCTGTTACTCGAATCGCAGCTGATCCGCCGTTACATGCCCCGTTACAACGTCCAGGGGCGGCGCTACGAGCAATACCCCTACATCAAGGTCGAGCTGGCCGATGCCTGGCCGCGCGTCCGCCGTACCCGTCGCCGGGCCGACGACGGTGCCGCCTATTTCGGCCCGTTCCGCAACCCGCGCGCCGTGCGCCGCGCCCTCGAAACGATCACCGATATCCTGCCGATCCGCACCTGTCGCCCGCGTGCGCGGGTGCCGGAGGCGCGCTGGGCCCCATGTATGCGGCTCACCCTCGGGCAATGCCTCGGCCCGTGTGTCGGCAAGACGACGCAGGCGGAGTACGGCGCGCTGATCGCCGATTTGCTGCGGTTCTTGTCGGGCGATGCCCAGGTGATGATCGACCGCGTCCAGGCGCAGCGGATCGCGTTGCAGGGACGTGGTTACTCAGCGAAGGCGGCGCAACTCGAAGGGGCGCAGCGTACCCTCACCACGATCGCCCGCGAAGGCGCGCTGATCACCACAGCGGCCCAGACCGATGACTTGATCCTGGTCCTCCCTGCGGTCGAAGATGACGCCTTGGAAGTCCTGCTGCTGATTCGCGGTCGCCTCTGGGCGCGCACCCATGTCGAACGCCGCGAAAGGGCCGCAGCGGTGGCGGCCCGACTACAACGCTCATGGTCTCGCGCGCACGCGGAAATGCTGCCGCCGACCGATCACGAATCAATCGATGAGACCGCGTTGCTCGGTGGCTGGCTCCGTCGCCGCGCCCACGACCTGACGATCTTCCAGCTACCGACCAGCGACACGCCAGCGGCCTGGGAGACGCTCGCCAGCGCGATCCTCCTCGCCGAGCCGGACCGCGACAATTGGGAGCCGGAGCCTGAAGCAGAAGATGAGGAAGAGATCTTCGAGGACGACGAGGGGGCGCTGGAAGAGGACGAGGCGGACGAGCTGATCGTGATCGGGTAGCGAGGCCACCCCACCCCCGCAAGCGGCGTGCCCGCTTATTCCCAGACCCGCCGATAATCCTCGATATAGCGCCGTAACGACGTAGGTGGGTGTCCGAGGAGGCGCGCAACATCGTCGGTGACGGCGGCGGCGAGCCCGAGTCGCGCTGTCGTATACAAGGCGATCGTCAGCAAGACGAACGGCCAGGGATGCCCTTGCGCGCGCATATGTCGTGCATAAGCGATCGGCGAGGGATTGCGGTAGACAACGGGCCGACCGAGTACGGCGGTGAATTGGCGGGCCACTTCGGCGTAACTGAGCGCCCTCGCGCCAGTCAGCGCATACCCGCGATCCTCATGCCCATCCTCGGTCAGGGCCAGTGCGCCGACTGCGGCGATGTCTCGCACATCGATGAAGCTGGTCTTGCCCATACCGGCTGGCACCACGATCTCGCCGCGTCGCACGTCCTCGCGATGGATGGTATCGAGATTCTGCATGAAGTAGCTGGCGCGGAGGGAGGTCCAGGCCATCCCCGACTCGCGCAGCGCCTTTTCGATCCGGTAATGCGGCACGATCGGGTTGCGTTCCACCCCGAGGAGGGAGAGGAAGACGACCTGCCGCACCCCGGCTCGCCGCGCCGCATCGATCGCCGGGGCGATGACGCCGCGCACATCGGCGATCTCGGGGGGACGGACGAGGAAGAGCCGGTCCACCCCCGCGAAGGCGCCATATGTCTCCGGGCGCGCGAAATCGAACGGCACGTACTCGATCCCCGCGCCGAGTCGCTGTCGCGCCCGTGCTACATCGCGCACCGCCGCGACGATCCGCACATCCCGGTCCCGCAACTGCTCGATCAGCGCCGCGCCGACGTTACCGGTTGCGCCGGTCACCAGGATCGTGCGTGCCATATCACCTCCCGCCCGATACCTCTAGTCCAGGGTGATACGAATACCCACAAAGCCCTCCGATCGCACGCGATCGAGATCAGTCCGGGGTATTTGACCATCTGGCCCGACGCCGACGCCGGTAATCTGACCGAAATTGGGTTCGGCGCGCACCATCCGCCCCAGTGTATCGGCCAGCCCGACCGCATCTTCGATCAGTTCGGCGCTGGCGGTGCGTCGCTTGCCCCCGAGCCAGACGGCAACGGGCGCACCGCCGCGCAGATTCGTTTTCCAACGGCTCTGGGTGCTGAGCAGGAGATTCTCGCCATCGGCCACATAAGCGACCGGCAACCTATACGCCTTACCGCTCTTGCGTCCGGTAAATTCGAGCAGCAACAGGCGCTTCCCGATCGGGCCATGCAACGGCGAGCGGAGGAGGAAGCCGAGGATCGGATTGATTATTTTATAGGCAATATCGGGCGGACGCCGTCGTGGTTGCGGTGTTGTCTCGGCCATCGCACATTCCTCCCCAATCGTTATATCCACCCGTGTCGCGGTGGCGATTAAACGTCACGTCGCCCGCGACACGGGCAGACACTGGATTCGACTGAAGAGCGTTTGGGTAGGCGACACGCGGCGGGGTTAGCCACCCGCCGCGCATCCCCCACGCGCCAGATTAACCCTGACCTATGACGCGTTCCGGCTCGATGTAGCAAATAACCCGCGTGTCGGCGGGGTTGGCATAAGGGTACTTATCGGTGCCGAGGTATTTCTTGGCGAGCGCATCAATATGGGCGTCACCACCCTCCGCGCTGATCGTGGTGACCTTGCCACGCACTTCGATATACCGCTGCGGGTTTTCGGGATCGAGGAGCATCACCGTCACTTGCGGGCGCTCTTCCATATTCTTGTGCTTCTGCCGACCAGCGGCGGTATTCACCCGGACAAAGGTGCCATCGAAATCGCCCCACACCGGCGTCACCTGCGGCTGACCATCCGGCATGAGCGTCGCCAAGCTGAGCAATACGGGGCGCGTCAAGAGATCGTGATACTTCTCGGGGATCGCTACCATCGCTGTACTCCTTTCCCCAATCATTCGCGCCATACCATCGTGCGCATCGGTCATAGCGACAGCGATCGGCGCGGCGCTATTCGCCGCCGACGCAACATCGGCACCACCACGACGATATCACCTAGCCGAGCGCCTGATCCAAATCCGCGATCAGATCATCGGCGTGTTCCAGGCCGACCGACATGCGGATGAGGTTGCCCGGCGTGCGCGTCTGCGGCCCTTCGACCGAGGCGCGATGCTCGATCAGGCTCTCGGTGCCGCCGAGGCTGGTGGCGCGCGTGAAGAGCTGCGCCCGCCCGACGATCGCCAACGCGTTCGTCGCATCGCCATGGGGCTGGAACGAGATCATCCCACCGAAGCCGCTCATCTGCCGCGCGGCGACCGCGTGATTCGGGTGGTCGGGCAGGCCGGGGTAATAGACCGCCTCTACCCGCTGATCGTCGTGCAGGAACGCCGCAACGGCGGCGGCATTCGCCACATGGCCGCGCATACGCCAGTGGAGCGAGCGAATCCCGCGCGAGACCAGCCAGGCGTCGAATGGCGCGGCGACGCCGCCACCGACCGTCTGCACCTCGCAGACCCGCGCGAAGAAATCGTCCTCTACTTTCGTCACCACCGCGCCGCTGAGGACGTCGCTGTGGCCGCCGAGGTATTTGGTCGTGGAATGGACGACGAGATCGGCACCGTGCGCCAGGGGCTGCTGCAACGCGGGTGTCGCCCAGGTGTTGTCGCAGACGACGCGCACGCCACTGACTCCGGCGATCGCCACGACCGCCGCGATATCGGTGACGTGCAACAACGGATTCGACGGCGTCTCGATCCAGACGACTTTCGTCCGGGGCTCGATCGCCCGCTCGACTGCCGCCAGATCGGTCATATCGACGAACGTCGCCGCGAGCCCCCAACGGGCGAGGAGCTCGCGCAGGATCCGCGTCGTGCCGTGATACGCATCGGTCGGCGCAACAACGTGGTCGCCGGGCGCGAGCGCCTGAAAAACCGCCAGGGTCGCCGCCGAGCCGGAGGCGAACGCCGCCGCCGCCGCCCCGCCCTCGATCGTTGCCAGCGCCGTTTCGAGTTGCATCCGGTTGGGATTGCCGGAGCGGCTATAGATGTAACCGGTCGGGTACGAGCCATCGACGCCACGCTCGAATGTGGTCGAGAGATGGATCGGCGGCGAGACCGCCCCGGTCGTCGGATCGACACCGTGCCCGGCATGAACCGCCAACGTTTCCTTATGCATACCGTTCTCTTTCCCTACTGCGAGAAAAGGGGCCGCAATCGCGCCAGGAGCCAACGACAGGTATTAGTCAAGCCGGGCTGTCATTGCGCCTCTGCCGCCTCGGCCTCCCCGATGTCGCGGCGCAAATGGTGGCCGGGAAAGCTAATTCGCTCGGCGGCGACATAGGCGCTGTCGCGAGCAGCGTTCAAGGATGGGCCGCGACCGACAACGGTGAGGACACGCCCGCCCCCGGTGATCGGCCCGCCATCCCCCCCGGCCTGCGTACCCGCATGGAAGACCAGGGCATCGTCGCCAACAGCATCGAGGCCGCTGATTGGTAACCCTGTTTCATACCGACCGGGATAGCCACCGGAGGCCAGGACGACGCCCACCGCCGCGCCATCTTCCCATTCCAGGGTCTTTTCGCGCAGTCGCCGCTCGTTGAGCGCGATGAAGAGATCGAGGAGATCCGACCGCAGGAGCGGCAGGACGACCTGCACCTCGGGATCGCCGAAGCGGGCGTTGAACTCGATCACCTTCGGGCCATGCTCCGTCAGGATCAGGCCGGCGTAGAGGATACCGCTGAACGCCGCATCTTTCCGCGCCATCCGCTTCATCACCGGCACGAAGATCCGCTTCGTCAGGTCGCGAATGGCCGCCGCTGAGAGGCGATTGGTCGGGGCATACGCGCCCATCCCACCGGTATTCGGGCCCTGCTCGCCGTCGCCGACGCGCTTGTGATCGCAAGCGGGGAGCAACGGCAGCACCGTCTCACCATCGACCAACGCCAGCAGGGAAACCTCGCGCCCGGTCAGGAACTCCTCGACCAGCAGCCGCCGCACCGGCACGCCGAGCGTCTCGCGCTCCATGAAGTCGATGATCGTTTGCATCGCCTCATCGGGCGTCTCCGCGACGACCACCCCCTTGCCCGCCGCCAGGTTATCCGCCTTGATCACCGTCGGGTAGGAGATCCGCGACAGGTACTCGATCGCCGGATCGGCCTCCATGAAACGCGCGGCGCGACCGGTCGGCACGCCGGTCTCGCGCATGATCTCTTTGGCCCACCACTTGCTGCTCTCGATCCGCGTCGCGCTCTTGGTCGGACCGATGATCGCCAGACCCGCCTCGCGGAAGCTATCGACCACCCCGAGCGACAACGGCTCTTCCGGCCCGACGATCGTCAAGTCGATCCGCAGGTCTTGCGCCGCGACCACCAGACCGTCGATATCGTTCGCGGCGACCGGCACGTTCTCGGCGATCTGCCCGATTCCCCAGTTACCGGGGGCACAGTACAGCTTCCCGCAGCGCGGACTACGCGCGATCGCCCAGCAGAGCGCGTGTTCTCGTGCGCCACCGCCGATGACCAGGACGCGGAGTTGGTCTGAACTCATCACTTTCTCCTGAATACCCGCACCTCCCTGCCCGCTCTCCCCACCAGAGGACAGGGGGCGAGGGTCATCCGTCCCTACCCCCGCGCCTTCGCCAGCCCGCCTTCCCACGCCTCGCTCAACGCAACGATAGGCGCGGCGAACAGCCCGCCGAATTGCAACGTGTCCCCGCCCGTCTCACCGAGCGTGAAGAGGGTCAGGCCATGCTCCTGCGCGATACGCTGGGCGGTATCCGGTGATTCGTTCGCATCGAGCGTGACGACGATTCGCGAACCCGCCTCGCCGAAGAGCGCCCGATCGAGGCGACCATCGTTGGCGGCGAGGAGCGCGTCGAACGCCTCTGTAAAGATGGTCGCACCCACGCCACCGGCCATCGCCGATTCAGCCAATGTCACCGCCAGTCCACCCTCGCTCGTATCGTGTGCGGTGTGGAGCGCACCAGCGCCGTGCAGTGCTAACAGCCCTTGTTGCAACCGCACCTCCAAGTCGAGGTCGAGCGCGGGCGGTGCGCCAGCGATGGTGTCATGCAACGTCGCCAGATATTCGCTGCCGCCGAGCGTCGCTTCCAATGGACCAAGGAGGTAAATTACTTCATTTGCTCCCCAGGCCATCGTCAGGGCGTCGCTGACATCATCGATCAGGCCGACCGCGCCGACCGTCGGGGTTGGGGGGATCGCGACACCATTGCTCTCGTTATACAGACTAACATTGCCGCTGACGACCGGTGTGCCGAGCGCGCGGCAGGCGTCGGCCATGCCACGTACGGCGCGGTCCAGCTGATAGAAATTTTCCGGCTTCTCCGGCGAACCGAAGTTGAGGCAGTCGGTGATCGCCAGCGGCAACGCGCCGGTGCAGACGACGTTGCGCGTCGCCTCGGCCACCGCGTGCCGCCCGCCGAGTTCGGGGTCGAGGTAGCAGTAGCGCGGGTTGCAATCGGTCTTGAGGGCCAGTCCCTTCTTCGTCCCTTTCACGCGCACCACCGCCGCGTCGGCAACACCGGGCGGCACGATCGTGTTGGTCAAGATCGTGTGGTCGTAACGCCGGAAGACCGGGCGACGGCTGGCAATATTCGGCGCGGCCAGCAGGGTTAGCAGCGCCCCATGCGCCTCCTCGCTTGGCAGATCGGGAATTGCACCCAGATCGAACGCGCGCAACGCCACGATCGCGGGCGATTCCTCGCCCTGCCGGTAATAGGTCGGGCATTGGTCGGTAAAAAGCCGCGCCGGGACATCGCAGACGACCGTGTCGCCATCGGTGATCCGCACGATCCCATCGTCGGTGACGCGACCGATGATGTCGGAGTGCAACTCCCAGCGATCGAAGATCGCCTGCACCTCGCCCTCGCGGCCCGCCTCGACGATGACGAGCATCCGCTCCTGGCTCTCGGAGAGCATGATCTCGTATGGCGTCATCCCGGTCTCGCGGCGGCTCACCTTCGCGACATCGATTTCCACGCCGACACCGCCCTTATCGGCCGACTCGACCGTGGAACTGGTCAGACCCGCCGCGCCGAGATCCTGCATCCCGACGACCGCGCCGGTCTCCAACGCTTCCAGGCAGGCTTCCAGCAGCAGTTTTTCCAGGAAGGGGTTGCCGACTTGCACCGCCGGGCGCAGCTCGGCGAAGCGCGCGGTCGGGTCGGCGAGCGAGGCGAGGCCCGATGCGCCGTGGATACCGTCGCGCCCGGTCGCCGCGCCGACCAGGATGATTGGGTTGCCGATCCCGGTCGCCTTGGCGTGCATGATCTTCGCCGCGTCGATCACGCCGACGCACATCGCGTTGACCAGCGGATTACCCGCGTAGCCGGGGTCGAAAAAGAGATCACCGCCGACAGTGGGGATACCGAGGCTATTGCCGTACCCGGCGATCCCGCCGACAACATTCCCGAAGAGGTAGCGGGCACGCGGCTCGGAGAGCGGCCCGAAACGGAGCGAGTCGAGGATCGCGATCGGTCGCGCGCCCATCGTGAAGATGTCGCGGACGATCCCGCCGACCCCGGTCGCGGCACCCTGGTACGGCTCGACCGCGCTCGGGTGATTGTGCGACTCGATCTTGAAGACAACCGCCTGGCCGTCCCCGATGTCGACCGCCCCGGCATTCTCGCCCGGCCCCTGAAGGACGCGCGGCCCGCCGTTCGGGAAGAGTTTCAGCACCGGTCGCGAGTTCTTGTAACCGCAATGCTCGCTCCACATCGAGCCGAACATCCCCAACTCGACCTCGGATGGCTCGCGCCCGAGCAGTTCCACGACCTGATCGTATTCCACGCGCGTCAGCGCCACATCCCGCAATTGCGCTTCAGTGACCACTCGCCTCCTCCGCCGGTCGGGGTAGGCGTGCAGCAGCGCGCCCATACCCCACCATCATCGTCGTCCGGTTGTTGCCGCCGCTCGGTTGCTCGCGCATCGTCGCCCCGATCCCGGATCCCAATCGACCAATGGGGAGCGCGGCGCAGGAAGTATACACGCGGCGGAAGACCCGACGGCGCTGGTGCCGCTGACATCGCCGACAGACGCCGAGCAGCGGCTGGCGTGAGAATAACTGCGCGAGAGGTAGCCGACTTACTATGCACGATTCACGCGGACACATGGAGTGTCGGGTCAGCAGCGATCTTCACGATATTGCGGCACTTCGGGAAATTGGTGCAGCCCCAAAATTGCTCGCCTCGGTGCGCGCCCTGCGCCGCCGTGCGTAGTTTCATCTCGCCACCACAGCGGTCGCACAGCTTGGTTTGGGGATCGACCGTCACCGGGACGGCGATCACCGATGGCTCCCTTTCCACGATCGCTTCGGTGATCAGCGCCGCGATGGTCTGCCGGTGGTAGGTTCGTTGTGCCGGGATACGGATGAGCGGCAAAGCGGCATCGCCGAAGACCCGTTCAACAAAAGCATCGCGCTCAAGGCGATCGGGGCGGCGGTGTGAGCGGTCGTCCAATTCAATCGCCGCGCGCGGGCGTAGCGTGCGCGGGTCGCAGAGGACAAAATCGACGTGCTTGCGATTGATCCGCTGCCAGGCACCGAACTGTCCTTCCTGACGCGGCGGGAAGACAAGGTCAGCGAGCCGGACCTTCGGGAAGATCAGGTATTCCGCCGCGACGGCATCGCGCAAGACATGGAAGAAGCTTTGCTCGGCGTGCGACAAAAAATCGTCGCGGAGGGCGTAGGTATAGTCGGCGGGAGTGGTAGTTTGGCCGACATTAACTTGGGATATACCAACCGACGAAACGACTGGCTGGTTCGAAGTCGATGCGATGTCTTGCGCCGCCATCTCTCCCTGAACAGGCGTGACGGTTGCTCGCTGTTCCGAGCGTCGTTTGGCAGGAGCCGCCATGTCTGTAGTTGGTTGCAGTGTTTCCCGGTTCGGCGCAGCGTGCGATCGCTCACCGAACAAACGCGCCAACAACCTACGCCACCAACGTTGCTCGTCAACGCCCATATCAGTCATCCCTTCTCGATTGCGCGATTCAGGTGCGTGGCAAGACTGTCACACACTTCTCCAGTGTAAAGAGAGCAAACAGAAGGGAAAACCACCTGTATAGGCTACGGACACCAAACGTTTGGACCAGGAGTCCACTTTGCAAACAAATGGCTGAGCTATCGCGATACGGCGGGGGGTGGAGCGCAAATACAGCGGAAACACCACGCCCTACCGGCCAACCGCCGCCATACTTGTGTATCCTTATCAGCGGGGCCAAGCAGCGTGGGCCTCGGACGAGCGAGACATAGGGACACCAGGATGAACGATGAACGCCAGTGGATACCGGTGGCGGTAATCTGGGATGAGGATCGGCGTAAGGCAGAGACGCCCGCCTTCATACCGCCGCGACTACGACTACTCCCAGAGGATCTCACCCCGAGCTTGCCCCGCCCTTCAAGGGCGGTGACCGAGCGACCCGAACGACGTGACGAGCCTGCGGGTGCGCGGCGCGACAAGCCCCGCCAGAAGCCGCGCCGCAAAAAGCTCCGCGCGCAAGATCTCGACGACGAGGAGTGAGGATCGTAGCGGTTCTCGGTCGCGGGTGAGCGCGCCAGGACAGTCGTGCTACACTTCCGCGCACCGGCAAGAGGCAACGGCAGACAGAGAGTCGAGGGGAAACGACGATGGCGAATGGCTTACCGCGTAAACATAACTGGTGGTTGACGGGGATCACCGCCTTCACCACCGTGCTCTTCGGCATCCAGGCGATCATCGCCTATCAGGCGCTGTCGCTTCGGCACGATAACTATTATCTGGTCAGCTTGATCGTCTTCGGTGGATTGACCCTCTTCAGCATCGTCGCTGCGGTCCAGGGCTGGCGTAACGCCCTGCCCGGACAACAGCGAACCCCGACCGAAGAGGCGGAAGAGGGGCCACCGAGCGGCGGAGCCTGAGACACACGCCGATAGCGGCATACAGATGACGATAGGGGCCGGGGTGATGTTGTGCATCGCCCCGGCCCCTATCTCGGCCCGGATGTCGCGTCAATTTATCGTTGGCCTGGTCAAGAGTTGGGCGAAACCCGCGTCGAGCCAACCGCATCGACAGTTACCGGAGACGCGGCTAGCGCGGCCAGCAGTTCGACTAACACACTTTTCAACAGCAGCGCATCCAGTCCCGGATCGGTCAGGGCGATGATTGTACGCCAGTCATCGGCGCAGATCGCGACCTGGCCCTCGCTCAGCATGAATGCGGCGAACGCGGCGACTGTGTCTGTACTCGCCGCGGCCCGATCGACCGCCGACGAGAGGACGGTGAAGAGCGCCGCAGCATCGCGCGGATCCAGATGGGCGGTCGCTTCCACCCTTCCAGCGGCATCGAAGAGCACCGCGCCCAGGATCTCTTCCACGGCGAGCAGCGTATCCAGGCGTTGGCGCAAGAGATCGACCACGCTGCCCCTCGTCTATCGCTTGTGGCTGGCGTCAGGGCTTCGTCCCGCGCGGACGTGTCGACAACGCGCGCTGGAATTCGGCCATCGCCAGATCGAACTGCCCCAACTTCATGTAGGCATCGCCGAGGATCCGATGCGCCCGCGTCGGGGCATTGCCATCGGCAATCATTTCCTTCAACCGCTCGATGACTTCCGGCACCAACTCATCGGATTCCTTGATCAGCCGACGATACTCGGTCAGCGCCTGCTCGGGATGGTCGTTGCCATAGGCGACGGCCAAGGTCAGCCGGGCAAAATGGTTCGTCGGATCGGCGGCAACCAGTGACTCCAGGATCGCGCGCTGCTCGGCCTGATCCTGCCGCATCAGGTTAGGACGTTCCGCGACCATCGGTGGTGGAGCAGCGAAAACCGGCGAGTATGCAGGCGCAACGGGCGCGGTGGGCGCGGTGGGCGCGGCGGGATGGTGGCCATTCGCGTACGCATGTACCCCGTTCGTCGCCGCGACAGCGAGCGGCTCCCACCGCGGTTCTCGCGGCGCGGGCATCTCTGGCACCTGGGGTGGCATCGATTCGACGCTCGCAACTTCATCGCGTACGAACTGGTTGGCGATCGGCTGCGGTTCGTCCGGGACCAACTCCGCCCAGGGAATCTCGCGCTCGGCGGGAGCAGGGGCAGAGGCGGCCTCGGGTAGATCGACCGGGACCGCTGCGGCAGGCATGCCCCCCCACCGCAAATCGGCAACCTCGTCCTCGGCCATGCTGCCATCCGTCAGGTCCGCCGTGGCAAGTGGCGCATCGAGCGCGGTGTCCTGCGATGAAACCTCGGTCATGTCGCTGAACCAGTCGTCGCCGTGGATCACGATCGCGTCATCCGACTCGGCATCGTCCATCTCGGTGGGGGAGAGGGACATGATCCACTCGTCCAGGCTCGCCTCATCCATCGTCACCGAGTCGAAAACCTCGCCACCGGCGCCTTCTTGCGCGCTTGGCCCGACGGTGGGTGCCGCAAGGTCGGAGGGGATCAGCGGCGAACGCGGCGCGGGCGTTGCCCGCCGATCGATTTGCAATTCACCGGTCTCGATCCGCTCCTGCTTACGATGGCGCAGGCGGCTGAAAAGATGATCCATCCCGACTTCCTCGCCAGCATCGGGCTTGGGAGTGCCACTGGCGGTTGGCGGCGTGCGCTCGAAGAAGTTCGTTTCATCGAGCAGAAGCGGGCGTGTCGCGTCGGGGTAAAAGGTCGCTTCCGGCAGTTCGAGGCGCGGCGTATCGGCACCAAGCAACGCCTCAAACGAGATAGCCGGTTTCGCTTCAGGGGTTGCGGGCGGTGGCACTGGGGTATCGTCGGTTGTCGTATTCGCCTCAAGTGCTGCCGTCGCTGCCGGGTGATCGGCGCCGACATGCCCGTCCAACGCGGCGGGCTCAGCGGGCGTAGGCTCGTCCTCGACACCCAGGGCCGCCGTGTCCAAGAGCATGGTCGAATCTGTCGGCATTGCGAATGTTGGCAGCGCGGCGGTCGGCGGCGAAGTCTCCTGCGGGGCCATCTCGCCGGGACGGGCCTGCAGTTCGAGCAACCGATCTTCGGGCAGGGGGGCCAACTCGCGCGTGGCGAAGATCGACGCGATCCCCGCTAACGCATCATCGCCATCGAGCGGATCGGCGAAGGAGTTGCCGGAAGCATAGGTGATCGGCGTATCACCCTCGGTACGCACCAGTTCGGCGAATGTCAGGCCGCCGGTCTTGATCTTCGGCCCGGCCTCATCCAGATTGAACGGCGTGATGTCCGCCCCGAGTTCGTCCGCATCGAGGTCCAACGCGAATTCGTCGTCATCGTCCTCGCCGTCGAGCGGCGGCAGGGAGAACTTGGCCGGATCGAAGGTCATCGTCTCTTCCATCGCCGGTTCTGCATCGCTCTCGGCATCGAACGGTTGGAAGTCGAGTTCGAGCCCACCGAGCATCCCCGTGACCCCGACCGGCAGGTCGTCGCTCGGGCGGGCGGCGGCGAGTTCGTTGTCGATATTGTCCCAGTTGGCCGTCAGGCGCTCGACAGCGGTCAGCTCATCGGGCGCGGGGGTCATCGCATCTTCGGCCCCGGTTTCCCAGCTCGCCAACGGCTCGGCGTCTTCGGCGTCTTCGGCCAGCACATCGACGCGATCTTCCTCGGAGGGGACAAAGCTCGGTAATTCCTCGTCGATATTGACGGTAGATAATTGCCGGTCGATCGCCGCGAAGAGGGCCTCAACATCGTCCTCGTCGGAGGCCGTCGGGGTTAACTCATTCGTCGGGATAGGGGGCGCGGGGGCGGTGGACATCCCCGCCCCCGCAAAGCCGCCGGCCACATCTTCCCAGCGCACGACACCCTCGCCGAGCGTGCCGGTCTGCGCGCCGAGCAATTCATCGGTACCGGCAATATCCAGGGTCGCGGGATCGAACGGGGCCATCGGCACCGGCGCGTCGATAAACCGCTGCAAGGTCGCCGACGGCTGAAGCGCGAGCAATTCGCGCGCCAGGACGGCATCGGGATCGAAGGTGCGCGCCGTCGCCAGGAGTTCATCGGCCTCCGCCGCGGGCGACCCGACCGCTCGCTCCCCGTCGCCGTGCAATGCCGCCAGGATCAGGAGCGGGCGGACAAGGCGCGGGCGCTCGGCCAATAGCTGCTGGCAGTAGGTCGTGGCATCATCCCGATCGCCATGTCGCCAGAGAGCCTCAGCCAACCCGATCGTGACATCCGGGCGAGCCGGTTCTTCGGCGTGGAGCAATTGGAACTGCCGGATCGCGCGCGGCAGATCCTCGTTGTGCGCGTGCAGATTTGCCAGCGCCACCCGCGTCATCCGCAGCCGCCCACCGACTCCGTAGCGCTTGCGGTAGAGCCGCACCAATTCGCTGCGAAGTTGGGGCAGCGTCGGGGCAACTTCCCACGCCAGCCGGAACTGGGCGATCGCCCGCTCGTCTTCGCCGCGATCCTCAGCCAGCACGCCGAGACCGACACGGGCCAATACGTTGAACGGGTCGATTCCCAGGACCTTTTCAAACGCCCGCACCGCCTCATCGGCGCGCCCGGCCTCCAGATACGACTCGCCAAGCAAGCGCATCGCCGTGACCGAGTCGGGATAATCACGCAGCACATGGCGACAAGCGACGGTCGCCTCCTGGTGCCGCCCTTCCTCCAGCGCGGTCTGCGCGATCGCGAGTAATTCGCGCAAACTCGGCAGCTGCTCCTCGGCCATAGGTGTCCCTCCGAGTATCGACAATGACGGGGAATGAGCACATCACGCGGCGTGATCAGCGTGCTATATCGCGCGCAATCGCGCGGTGCAAGGCGGGCAAAGATGCCCTCGGTACGATTCTCCCGTCAGTATATCGGTGGCCCCAGAGGCGAACAAGCAGGCAACGTAGCCCAACGGTCCTAACTTCGGTAGGCCATTGGTGGCGTAGTTTAGGGAGTAAATCGGTAGCAATCGGGCGCGAGAAACGACTAATAGATCGATACACCTACCCCTGTTCCCGCGCTTCCTTTTCTTTAACGCTGCTCAGCAGATCCTCGGCGTAGCGCAGCAGGACCGCCTGGCGTTCCGCCGGGGTCTGCTGCAAGTCGAGCCAGCGCTGCAACATCCGGGCAGGGTCGAGGGCCTCGTCATTCGCCAGCGGCAAGCGCACGCGCACGGTACGCTCGACCTGCGGATCGATCTGGCCGACGAATGCGGCCCCGGTTTCACCCAGCAGTCGCCGCACATCGCTCAGACGCAGATTGTCGGCGGCCTCCGGCGTCAACTCGATCTTCGCCCGCACAACCGCCCCGCGCAGATCGGCCCGGTGGGCGATCGCCGCGCGAATATCTTCGAGCGGGTCGGGGCCGCCAACGGCGAGTCGCAGGGTAACGAATGGGCGGGCCGCAACGGGGTGAAAGGCCCACGCTGTGTTCCGCTCGCCATTTGCGGCGGTCGTAATCTCGATCACCACAAACCCTTTGGCCTCGCGCTCCTCACCGAAATCGACGCGCTCCAGGCTGCCGCTATACACGGCGGGGGGATCACTCGGCCCGATCTGCTGATGTTTGTGGATATGCCCGAGCGCGATGTAATCGAATGCCGCCGGTTGGAGATCGCCGCGATTGAGGATCAGGTCATGGCCGAGCATGATCGATTGCTCCGACCCGAAACTCGCGCCGCCGAGGCTGAGGTGGCCCATCAGGACCGCCGGGATCGCCGGGTCGAGCACGGCGACCTGCGCCTCCAACGCCGCGACGACCCGTTCGCGCATCCGCCCATCGAGTTCCTCGGTGCTATCGGCACGATATTCTTCCCGCGTCAGGAGCATGCTGCGCGTGATCCACGGCAGAGTGACGATTTGTAACGGCCCCGCCGCGGTATCGAGGGTGAACCCTTCGATCCGCCGACAGACACGCACATGATCGACGCCGAGCGCATCGTAGATATCGACGCTCGTCGCGCGACTGACCACGCTCGGCAGATCGTGATTGCCGATCAGCAGCACCGTCGGGATCGCGGCGCGCGAGAGGCGGCGGATCCGCTCGGCGAAGGCGCGCTGCACCGTCGGATTCGGGTCGCGGGTCTTAAAGGCGTCACCGGCGAAGAGGACCGCATCAACGCGCTCACTGATCGCGAACGCGATCAGCTCATCGAGGCGCTGCAGAAAATCGCCCAACCGGCTCGATAGCCCGGTCGCCGGATCGGTGCGCCCGTAACTCTCGACGCCGAGATGCAGATCCGCGAAGTGGAGGAGTTTCATGCAGCTTCCGATCAGTTTCATGAGGCACGCCACGCCATCGCACGCCCCCCATCCGTCCCGATGCCCGCCTCGGCATTGTCGAACAGGATCAGTGCCAAAAAGCACGTCGCACCATCGCACGTACAGGGTAATGATCGTACACCGTGGCGTGCTGAGGCAAGGCCGTTGCCCACATGGCAGGGTGCCGTTAGATTGAACCGTGTGCCGAGCCTCCGATCGCCCCCGCCGACACCCCAACGCCCATACAACGATTGCGCCCTCGACCATCACACGCCCAAACCCCAAGGGCACAGCAAACCCAACCGGCAACCGATTATACTGACGGGCGTGTGGGATGTGGTGTGGTCAGGCAACGAAACGAGGGTGGAGAGGTGTCGGCATCGGTCATTGCGCCGCGCTGGCAAATGGGCCTGGGGCGCGAAAACGGGATCACCTTCTGGGCGATGATCCTGCTCGAAGGCAGCTTCGCCTCATATTTCATCTTCTTACCGCTTTACGTCGCCCAACTCGGCGCGAACCCGGCACAAGTCGGCGTCATCATGGGCGTCTGGGGGGTCACGCGGCTGATCTTCCTTGCCCCCAGCGGGATCCTGGTCGATCGCTTCCCCGCCGTGCCGCTGATCGTCGTCACCCGCGCCCTCGGCGTGCTGGGCTTAATCGTCGCCTCGATCTTGCCCGTCTGGTGGCTGATGCCGATCCCGCTGTTGCTGACCGGCGCGGCCAACATCGCGTTCCCGGCGATCTCGTCGTCGATCGCGGGGGCAGCCAGTGACGGCAGCAGGGCGCGGGCCTTCACCTTGCTCTACACCGTCGCCCCGGCGATCGCCACCGTGATCGCGCCGCTGCTCAGCGGGCAGGCGGCCGAAACCGTGGGGCTCCGCGCGACGATGCTGATCGGCGCGGGCTTCGCTTCGTTGAGTATCCTGGCGTTCAGTCGGCTCCACTCGCGCCCGCGCCAGGCCACCGACGAGACCCCCGCGACGTACCGCGAGGTGCTGACCTATCGGCCCGTACGCAATCTCTGCCTGCTGCTGGCGATAACCTTGCTCACCCTGACCATCGGCACCACGCTCGCGTCGAACTTCCTGCACGAGATCCATGGGCTCGAATACAACCGGATCGGCCAGTTCGGCTCGGTTGCGGCGGTCGGGAGCATCCTGCTCGGGATCCTGTTCGGGCGCGTGAAGCGGTTGGGGCGACCCCTCACCGGGATCACCGTCGCGACAACCTGCACCGCCGGGATGTTCGCCCTGCTGCTGGTCGTCAGCGGGCTGCCACTGCTGACGTTCGCCTACCTCCTGCGCGGTGGCTATATGGTCGCTTGGTCGCTCTTTTCGGCGGCACTTGGCGATGTCACGCCGCCGCGCCTCTACGGGCGCACCTTCGCGCTCGGCGAATTCTGCGGTGGGCTAGGGATGGCGCTCGCGCCACTGCTCGCGGGGCCGCTCTATGAATGGCGACCAACCGCACCGTTCGCGGTCGCCCTCGCCTTCAGCGTGCCGCTGATCACCCTGATCGCCACCCTCGCGTGGCAGGCCCATCGGGCAACCGCCCCCGAGATCACCATCGCGGAGAGCGTGGCGTGAAGCACGGGGAATAGGGGCCACGGAGACCCGGAAGGGGGCGGGGGGCGAAACGGGGAACGGCTCAACGCAGAGGCGCGGAGGGGGAGGAGCGTCGCAGCGAGGACAAATTAGTTTCGTTCCTTCTCTGCGACACTCTCTCTTGCTCCGTGCCTCTGCGTTGAACCGTTCCCCGTTCCGTCATCCTACGCCCATCACCCGCGCGCCCGCAGCCCATCGATCAGCAGGCGTTGCGTCCCGGCGACGATCCGCGCCTGTTCGAGCCCAAGCGCACGGCGCTGGAAGAGGTAAAGATCGATGTCGAGCGGCGCGAGGAGTGCGTCAGTCAGATAATCGATGTCGAGATCGCGACATTCGCCATCGGCGACCGCACGACGGAGAAAGCCAGTTATCATCAGCCGCTGCCACTGGTACGGCGCGCTACGATAAAAAGCATCGCGACGCGAACCGAAGGCGGCATCGCTGACCGCGCTCAACAATTCGGCATTCTCCTCGTTATGCGCGACGAGGTGCGCCAGGAAATCGGCGAGATGATCGAGCGCGCCACGCTGCCGATCGCGCAGCCCATCCAGCACAGCGCCCTGCATCCGGCGCGTATTCTCATCGAGCAACGCTTGACAGAGCGCACCCTTATGCGCGTAGCGGCGATAGAGCGTCCCCTTGCCGACACCGGCCGCCCGCGCGATCTCGTCCATGCTGACCGCTTCGACCCCACGCGCGGCGAAGAGCTCAGCGGCGGCGGCGAGGATCTGCTGGCGATTCTCTGCGGCATCGCGGCGCTCGGCGCGCGTGCGCTCCCCAGCCATCGGCAGCGCCCGACCGATCCCAACCTTCTCCCCGTTCACCATAACCTGCTCCAGCATCGTAACAGCTCGGATACCACCACCGGCACCGGCATTGTGCCCCTATTATGAGTGGACTGCCGTCCGCTTTTCCACATCTTTGCTATACCACTTGTGGCCGTGATTTTATCGTTCAACTCTATTGAGGGAGATCCTACGCCGATGCGACCTGATTTCGCCGCCATCCAAACAGGACAGCGCACATATGCCGCCATCGTTGCGGAATTTGACCGCAACGATCTCATCAGCTTGACCCAGGAGTATTACGCGGAGATTAAAGGGATCGTTTCCGGCGCCACTGATGCTGCGATCGTAGCAATTCCCATTGATCCCGCGCTGAAAGACCAGAACGAGGGAGAAGGAGCCTGGACGATCGGGCATATCATCGCGCATCTGACCGCCACTGCGGAGGAATCCGCCGCGCTCGCCTCGGCCCTGGCGCGTGGTGCAGACTTCGCCGACGACCTGCGACTGCGGGCCGACGTAGCCTGGGAAACCCTGCAAACGGCGGAGCAGATCAATGCGCGTCTCGCCGAGAGCCAGCGAATATGCCTGGCTTTCCTCGAAACGTGGCCCGATGCCCCGGACCTCGCCCGCACGATGACCTTCATCCCGCGATTCGGCCCGATGAACGCGATCAGTCGCTACATGCTCGGCATCTTCCACGCCGACATGCACCTCGACCAACTGCGCGAGATCATGCGTCGGATGCGCGAGCAGGGTAAGGCGTAACCGACAATGCTGGCTGCTCGTCGCCCTCGGGTAAGTGACGAGTCTGACGACGAGCAGCCAGGCTCCGCTACAAGATGAACCTGTCATCCGATTCAGCACAACGGATGCTGAGGACCGTTGCCAGTGTCCTCGTTGTAATAAGTAGATCGCCTGAGCGAGATACGGCATCCTCATCGCATGAAACGAAGCAAGTAGATTCACGTACGTTCGCTGCTTTTCGCGGACACATGCTATACTTCCGCGCACCAACCGCCGTTGCGGCCCGATCAGGTTGCTCCCAGTCGGGGTCACGGCCAGCGCTCACGGCAGTGCCAAGCCATTCGGCATCGGCGCGGAGATACGATGCTTTTCCCGACACTGACCTTCGCGATATTTTTCATCATCGTCTACCCGATCTACTGGTTCCTGCGGGAACGTGGCGGGTGGAAGGTCTTTATCCTCGCGGCCAGTTATCTCTTCTACGGTGCCTGGGATTGGCGTTTCGTCTCGCTGATTATCCTCTCCACAATCGTCAATCAGGAATTCGCGCTGCGGATCGGGCGCTCGGCGGAACGCCACAAACGGACCCTCGTCACCGCCGCAGTCGCCTTTAACCTTATCCTGCTCGGCGTATTCAAATACTACGGCTTTTTCATCGAGTCGCTGAACGGCCTGCTCCGCACGGTCGGGCTGCCGATGCGCCTCCCCCTCTTGGAAATCATCGTGCCGGTCGGCGTCTCGTTCTTCACTTTCCAGGCGATCACCTACGTCGTCGATATTTATCGTGGGCAAGTCGCCCGCGCATCGGTCCTCGACTTTGCCATCTACCTCGCCTTCTTCCCCCATCTGGTCGCCGGCCCAATCGTAAGGGCGTCGGAGTTCTTGCCACAGCTGCGGGCACCGAGTACGCTCACCCGGCGGCAGGCGAGCCAGGCCGCGTTCCTGATCGCCGGTGGCCTTTTCAAGAAGGTCGTGATCGCCAGCAACCTCGCGAGCGCGATCGTCGATCCGGTCTTCGCCGTGCCCAGCCAGCACAGCGCCCCGGAGATCATGCTGGCCGTCTACGCCTACGCGATCCAGATCTACGCCGATTTCAGCGGCTACACCGACATGGCGATCGGGATTGCGCTCCTCCTCGGCTTCACCTTCCCGCAGAACTTCGATCGCCCCTACGCGGCGGCCTCCCTTCAGGAATTCTGGCGGCGCTGGCATATGACCCTGTCCCGCTGGTTGCGCGATTACCTGTATATCGGGCTCGGCGGCAATCGACGGGGCCGACTGCTGACCTACCGCAACCTTATCCTCACGATGGTCCTCGGCGGCCTCTGGCACGGCGCGGCCCTGACATTCGTCGCCTGGGGCCTCTTCCACGGGATAGGGCTGGCGATCGAGCGCTGGTTCAGCGAGCGCCGCGCCGCCTCGAACGAACCTCCGCTGCACTTCGCCGGGCAGATCTGGTTCCAGCGGTTCCTGACCTTCCATCTCGTCTGCATCGCCTGGGTTCTCTTCCGCGCCAGCACATTCGAGAAGGCGCTGACGATCTTCTGGCGCGGACTCACCGCGTGGGAGCCGGGGCCGCTGGCGAGCAGCAATCTCGCCCTGGTGATCGGCGGGATGTTGCTGCTCCAGTTCATCCCGCCGAATGTTGGGCGGCTCCTAGAAGAGGCGTTCGCCGAGTTGCCCCTGGTTGCCCAGGGCGCGTTGATCGGGATCGTCATCGCAATCATCTTCGCGCTTGGCCCGCGTGGCGTGGCCCCATTCATCTATTATCAGTTTTAGAAGTTTTTTAGTAGTATTATGGATAGTACAAGGCGACGCATTCGGCGGCGCGCGAGACATGAGGCCAGATGATCGACACTGAGGAGCGGGGCGGACGGCCGAGCAAACGGTCGGGCCGGACGATAAAGCCACTACAGCCACAAGCGCCGGAAGTGCCGCCCCAGACACGCCGCCCCCCCCGCGAGGATGTCGGCGCAGCCTGGCCGATCTTCCGTGCGCTGCTTGTCATGCTGCTCGTCCTGCTGGCCCTCAATACGCAAGCGCTACTAACCACAGTCGAGCGTCGCCCCGATGGGCCGATACGGACGATCTTCCTCGGCGTCTCGCGCGGGCTGAATACCGCTGCGGGACGTTTTGGGCTGGAACGCCCGATAGCCTGGCTCGACTATGCCCAGGCCGATCGCGACAATACGCCCACCTTCGCCGGGATTCCCGGTATCGCAGCCGGAAGCCCGCTGCCGTTGCCGAGCGAGACGCCCGCACCGGTCGAAACACCGCCCGCCGCGCAACCGACGGCCCCGCCCGAGGAACCCGTCCCGCCAGCAGCCGTGGCAACCCCGGCGGTGCCAGCGACGCAGAATACCCCCCTGCCGCCGACGGCCGCCCCAACCGTACCGCCACAGCGGGCCGTGACGACAACCGCGCCGCTCCGCGTGTACGTCGCCGGGGATTCCTTCGTGGACAGTATCGCAGAGGTGCTGGCCGAGACGAGCACCAATATGGGCTTGCTGGCCGTCCTGGCCGACGGCCACGCCAACTCGGGGCTCTCCGACCCGTCGTACACGAACTGGCCGGTTCGATTGCGGCAGGCGCTGGCGAGTCAGCCACCGCCGGAAGCCGTGGTCTTCATGGCTGGGGCGAATGACGGCGTGGCGATCCGCACCAGCAACGGGACATTGGAATACGGCACGGCGGCGTGGAACACCGAATATACCCGCCGTGCCGGGGAGATCATGGATATCATCGGGCAGTCGGGCGCGCGGCTCTATTACATCGGGCAGCCGATCATGCGCGAGTCGAAGCAGAACCGGATCGCGAATGACATCAATATCGCGATCGTCAAAGCGGCGGCGTCTCGCCCCTGGGTGACCTATATCGACAGCTGGTCGCTCCTGACCGACCGCGACGGCAACTACTCAACCTACCTGCCGAACAGTTCCGGCGAGATGATCAAGGCGCGGGCCGACGATGGGATCCACCTGACCCCCACCTCAACCGTCTGGGTCGCCGAGGCGACTTATGCTGCGATCCGCAAAGAGTGGAAGCTGCCGCAGTAATCGCAAGCGGGCTGGATTAGCGCCCTACCCCGCGTTCGCAGTTGCCCCCACCGGGGCGCGGAGCCCGGCAAAGAGATCATCCTCCGGTCGTGCCGTCTCGACCGACGCGCGCAGGAGGATGAAGAAGTCGCGCGCGTAGACCTTCGCGGCGAGATCATCCGGCAGCTTCAGGAAGAATTCGAGCGGCTGGGTGCGGTGCTGGCGCAACGCCTCGCGAGCGGTCGCCCAATACGGGCTCGTGTCGATGAACGCGGTGATCGACTCCTCGGGCTGTCCCCATGGCTCATCCGCTTCCGCGCCCTGCTCCTCGCCTGCTGCGCTCTTCTCCGCCTCGTCGGCGCCTTCATCCTCGCGCTCATCGCCGAACGGAATCCCCCGCGCCTGCATCTCCTCGCGCAAACCCTGCCAAAGCTCGCGCGACCAGGCCGTCGCGTAGAACTTGCTCGGGCTCCAGGGCTCGCCCACCCCGGGGAAACGGGTCGGATCGCCGGCGGCGTCATAGGCGGCGGCGGTCACGCGGTGGCATTGCAAGTGATCCGGGTGACCATAACCGCCATCCTCGTTGTAGGTGACGACTACCTGCGGGCGATGGCGGCGAATGAGGCGCACGACCCGGCCGACCGCCTCCTCGAAATTGGCATTGTGGAAGTTATCGGGGTGGGCATTGGCGGGGGTATCGATCATCCCGGAGTCGCGATAGCCGAGTAGTTCGAGTTCGCTGACGCTGAGCACCTTGACAGCCCGACGCAATTCCTCTTCACGGATCGTCGCGAGGCGCGGGCGGGCCTCCTCTTCGACGAGTTCGGGGTCGTGGATCTCGCCTTCGTCACCGAGGGTCGCGGTAATCAGCACCGTGCGTACCCCTTCGGCGGAGTAACGGGCCAATGCCCCGCCGGTGCCGATACACTCGTCATCGGGATGCGCATGGACGACCAACAGCGTCAGAGGATTCCCGGCGATATCGGTTGCGGTGTCAATTACGTTCATCGATGATTGCGCTCCTTGCGTAGCGGTCATAACAGCGCACGGCGTCCCCGGTGAGACTCGCCGGGGTGCCGGGAATACCGGGTCGTGGAGATAACAATCGACGCGGCGATATATTCCGCCTCACGGAAGGTTCGGACGAGCGCGCGACTCAGGACACCTCTTGCTTCTGCGGCCCAACCTCGACAATAGCCCGATCATCACCGTTAGCGTTAACCCGGACGGCGAAGGCTCGATCGGAAGAAGGGGTGGTGGCGGCGAGCGGTGCGGGAAGCGGCTTCCCGCTATGCCAACGGATAGCCAGTAGTCCACTACCGAGAAGCAACCCCAACCACGGCAGGACCGCGCGCCAGGGTGGGCTGGAGGTGCTCGCCAGCGCGGGGAAGAGCAGGAAGGGATTCACGCCGAGCAATGGCGGCAGGACACGGTCGGCAAACCAGTACGGATTGGCGTCACCGATGCCGTAATGCAACCCAAGCGGCAGCCACCAGGAGAACGCGGTGACCAATAGGCCGAAGGCGGCGAGGACGCCACCGATGAGGCGCGTTGGCCGTGCGAAGCCCCATTGCCAGGCGGCCCCGAAGGCCAGTGTCAGGAATGGCACGGCGGGATAGATATACCGCGCGGGCGGCCCCCAGGTCTCCCAGCCACCACCACGGACCGCGATGGCGAGGAATTGCCCGATCACCACCAACAGTGCAGTCCACCCTAAGAACGAGGCCCGTCGCGCCAACCAGACAAAACCGCCGGTCGCCATGAGCAGCACTGGCGCAGCGGGGAAAAGTCCGGAAGCACGATCGAAGAGGATACCGAACGACTGCGGCCCGAGCGACGAGGCGGCGAGAAACGTACGCAGATAGCTCGGTTGCAGGCGCGGCTCGAATCGCATCGCCCCGATGGCGGCGACGGCCAATAGACCCACGCTCATAGCGGCAAACAGGCCAACCCCGGCCCAACGACGCCAGGATAGCCCACCGGCCAGCCCGGCGAGTCGGGCCAACTCCAGCAACACGCCCATCCCAGCGATAACGAGCACCGCCGGGAGCAGGCGGCTATGGAACAGGGTGGTCCCGGCAAAGCAGAGCAAAGTGAGCGGTACGGTGAGCAGCGGCGACCACCGATCGCTGCGCCAATTATCGATGCAGAGGAGGGCAAGCAGCAGGAACAGCGTGCCGCCGACCTCGGCATAGAGGCGCACAGCAGCCGGTGAAAGCGGCGACGAACAGGCGATCAGCGCCGCCACCCCCACGGCAACACGCGCATCGAGCCCGATCCGGCGCAGCAATTCGTACAGCGCCAGCGCGACGAGCGCGGCGAGCGCGGCGAGGCTGGCGAGGACACCGTCATAGCCGCCCGCCGCATACCCCGGCAACAGGGCGAGCGACAAGCCCAGGCCATGAACCGGGCGCTCCGTCCGAATCTCTCGTTGCAAGAGGGTAGCGGTCAGCGGCGTCCGGGCCTGGATCGACAGGAAGCGGCTATCGTCGCCCTTGTACCAGAACGGCTTGCTGGTCGTGCCGTTCGCCTCGACCCAGATCTTGTCACTCCAGAGGGTCTTGCCAGCACCATCGGTCAAGTTGAGCGTGGCCTGCACCGGCTCGGTACCAGCATTGGTCAACTCGATCTGGGAGACCGCATACCCATCCCGCCCGATATCGATCGCCGGGATGATCAACGCGGTCGCGGCGGTTCCCTCCGGCGTAACCGCCGCCGCATGGGCACCGATCGTTTCGAGGATACTGACCATCACCGGATCGTCGGTGGTGATGATTGCAGGTTTATAGCTTACGGCGAACGACCACGTACCATGTGGCTCTATGGCAACTTGCTGGCCCTTGGGGAAACCTTCGCGATCAAGGGTGAGATAAACCATCTCGCTGCTGCTCGGATTGTGGATAATTGCACTGCGCTCGCCGAGATAGCCGAGCGTCGTATGACGCTCGGGGATGTCGATCCGTGCCGCCGCTGCTGGAGCGCTTTGCACGACGATCAGTCCGGGCGTTGCGCGGGCTACCAGAGCGGCGGCAACCGGCCCATCCGCCGCGAGGCAGAGTGATCCAAGGCCCCCGTTGAGGTCGGCGGCGAGTGCAGCGACCCCATCGGCGGGGATGGTGACTTTCCCTTGGTTCAGGGCCGTTCCCGCCGCATCATATCGTGTCCAAGCAACTACCGCCTCGGAAGGGAAACCGTTCTGGATCAGCGCCTGCGCCTGCCAGCGGGCCGGATCGAGATCGAACGGCAGGCAGTGGCGCGGAGTGACCGCACCACCGAAATACGTCTCGGTGCCCCCCCCCGGCACCGTCAGGCGCGCGGCGGCCCCGATCGGTTTCCCGACGAGGATCGTCGCACTGAGCGGCCCGGCGGGGTTCGGCGGCGGTAGCAGCAGCAGCGACCTACCCGGCTCGACGAGGACGGCGCGCTTCTCCACGACCGTTCCTGCGGCATCCCGGAAAAGGATGTCGCCCCCTGCCGATTCGAGATCGGGGTTAACCAGTTCGACCGCGCTCGTCATCCCCGGCGCGGCGACCAGCGGGAAGTAGAGATCACGCCGGGGCGTGCCGAGGTTGCGGTTGAACAACATCCGATCGGCGCTGCCATCCTCGTAGACATGCAGATCGCGCTCGCCCTGCGGATCGGCCAGGATGGCGGTCATCTCCGATGAGAAGAGACTATCGGTGAGCTCGAGATTGTGCTTGTTCCACAGACTCATCGTCGCGGCCAGATAGGACGGCTCATCCCCAACCAGACCATAACTCGCGCCACGCCAGAGGGTCGCAGGCCAATACGCGGCGAAACAGAAGACGAAGAACGCGAGCGCGAGGCGCGTTTCGCGTCCGCGCACCGTTCCACCGAGCGCCGGGGCGTCGGTCGATGCCGCGCGCAGGATGAAGCCGATAGCGATCAGCAACCTGATCAAAAGCAAGCCGATGAGGAAGAGTGCGAGCCAGGCCACGCGGAAGTCGCCCTCGAAATAAAGCGGGCGACGGAGCGGCAAGAGATCGGCGACGATCGGCACACCGAGCAAGAGCAGATGCGCCGCGAGATCAGTCTGGGCGACACGTCGCCAGGGTACGCGCGGCAACAAGAGCGCGAGGATAATTTGCGCCGACCCGCCGATGATGATGAACGCGGGCAGGAAACTCGCCGCACGCAATTCGAGGGGCAACAACCCGCCCCGAATCCTGGTCAACGCGGCGAGTGGTCCGCCCCACTGCAAAAAGCCGGCCAGAGCGGCTATCGCCACCGCATAGAGAGCCAATTGCAGCCAGCGACGTTCGACGCGGCCCAGGGCCAGGACACCGACCGTCACGATGGCGAGCAGTCCCCACAAGGTCGCCGCCTGGAGGGCATCGCCGAGCGCCTGCGCGGCATCGGTCTTAAATGCCAATCCCAGCCCCGCCAGCGCGGCCAGCGCGGTCAAAATCACGCCGAGGCTGGCGCGCGGGGAGAGGACACGTTGCAGGACAACGGTCACACCGACGGTCAGCGCGAGAAAGAGCGGGACGGTGAGCGCCACGGCGTCGGCCTGAGGCTGGCGCAGGAGCGTCAGGCCCAGGATGAGCGCAGCGGCTAGGCCGACTCCACCGCGTACAAGAGCCTCACCACCGCGCCACAACCCGACCCAACGCGGCGCGAGGACGGCGAGGGCGAGGATCGGCAGGAGCAGGAGGAAATCGAAACGACGCCCGCCGGCGAGCAAGGCCCAGGAGAGGAATAGGCCGAGCGAGAATGCCGACAAACCGAGCGTATCGAACGGGCGCAAGAACTCGCGCGGCGGGGTGAGCGGGCGCTGCACGTCAGCCACGCGGACCTCCGACATGGTCGGTTGCGGATCGCAAGACAACGGAGCGGGTGGATAGCGCGGGAGCTGGCATACGACTCACCGGCAAATCGGCAACTGGGCAACGACTCGCCCGACTAACCCTCCCACCATCTGTTTCTGCCTCTGCATGAGAACGCTGAACCCTGATCCGGCGTCTTGCCGTGGGGGTGCGTCGCGAAGAGACCCCGGACCTCGCCGAAGTATACCGAGGCCCCTCTGGCTGAACAAGGCGGCACTCAGCGCACAGTGAACCAGCCGAGTTCGATCGTACCGGGCGTGAGCGATGCGGTCGGACTTTCCAACGCCACAACATCGATCGCGAGGCGATACTGTCCGGGGGCGAGCTTCGCGGGCAGGGGAAGGTCATGGTAATCCCAGAAGTAGGGTGAACGCTCGCGCGGTTGCGGCGGATTGCCCCCGAGCAGCTGTTCGGTGGCACCGACGCCGGGTACGATCGCGCCGGTCTCGTCGCGGAGTTGCCAGCGGATCGCGAAGTGTGCGCCGTTCCGATCGCGGAAGGCCCAATGCAGCAGTAGCGGCACCGTGTCGCCCTGCCGCAACGCGCTCACACCGGGCGCGAAATCATAGCCGTAGCCAACCAGCGTGAGCGCGCTCCCTACCGCCAGATCGAGACGGACCGCGGGGGGGGGATAGAAGGCGGTGCCAAACGGACGATTATAGGCATACAACCCGAGCCAGAGGCCATTGAACTCGCGCCCGACGAGTTGATGTGCATTGTAACAGTACCAGTTCCGCAGGCGGTCGCGCTCGCAATCGCCCCGGCGATCGAGCGGATCGATCAACGCCAGGCGATCCGGCGAGACGAGCATCCAGATCCGCTCATACCCGACGGTGGCGCGTTGCAAGTAGAGATCGATCGCCTGCTCATCCGTCGTCCCATCGAAATATTCGTTGGGGATCGTCAGCACCGGCAGGTCGCGCAGCCGAGCGTCGCGCAGGGTGTAATACTGATAGGTTGTTTCTAAATAACCCGGTTGGATGATGATCGCGTCGTTCGGGTGCCAGTGCGCCACGATCTGCTCGTAGGCACCGCGCCAATCCTCTTTCTGCGCCGCCGACGCGAGATTGACCTCGCGCAACGGCACCACGCTCGTCACCAGCAGGCAAATCGTCGCCACCGCAGCAAGGGGCCAGACGCGGCGTTCGAGCGCCAGCAATCCGCCAGCGACCAACAGGATAAAGGCCGGCGTGACGACAATCAGGTACCGATCGGCATAGAGCGGGCGGATCAGCTGCACCACGAAGAAGAGGGCGACCGGCAGCACGACCGAGCTGATCAGCAGGAGACTCCGCTGTCGCGGGCGCAGGGTCGGTGTCCCCCCCGGACCCTGCCGCCAAACCAGCGGCAACGCCCCGAGGATTGCCAGCACCCCAAAGAGGAGCAGGCCACGCAGGGCGGTCCCGTCATCGGCACGCACCCCGGTGGCGAACTTGGTAAACGTATCCCGCAGAAAGGCGAGGACGCCGATCGGGCGGTGCCAGGTGACCGCCCCACTCCCGGCGAACCGCAACTCCCAGAGTGCGATCGGCAGATACGGCAAGGTGAGCGCGGCGAAAGCCCAACCCGAACGCGGCAGCCGCAGCCGCAGCCGGGGGATAAGCGCGACCGACTCACGCGGTATCGCGCCATCATCATCCATCAATCGCGCGGCGAGGAAGCGCCAGCAGGCATGCGCCGCGATGATCAGCACCGCCATGACATGCAGATAGAGCGCTGCGGTCGTCAGGATGACGTAGATCACCCACTGACGCGAGCGGTCATCCCGCACAGCGACGACCAGGGCGAGGGTCGAGGAGAGGACGGCGCAGACGAGCAGCGCATACATCTTCGCCTCTTGCGCGTACCAGTGCTGATAAGGCGCGAGCGCCAAAATCCCCGCCGCATAGAGGCCGAGCCGTGGGCCATGCAGCGCGCGACCGAGTGCATAGATCAGCGGGATCGCCGCCGCACCCGCCAGCGCCGAGGGGAGACGCACCGCCACTTCGCTCGTGCCGAAGAGCCCCATCCAGAGGTGCAAGAATAACGTATAGAGGGGACCATTCTGCCCGGCGGCGGCGAGATTCCCGAGCAACACCCTGAATGGCTGTCGCGCCAGGATCACCGCGTCAGCCTCATCGAACCAGAGACTTTGCGCCCCGAGGCGATCGAGGCGCAAGAAGAGCCCGATCGCGAAGAAGCCGCCCAGCAAGACGAGGTACGGCGCTTCAGGGCGTTCCAGCGCCCGTAGGCCGCGCGCGATCACCCGATCGAGCGGACCATCGCGACGGGCGCGGCGACGGCGCGGAGCCGGGCGAGCGGTAGATGTCATCGTCGCCAACCGCGAATGGAACTGGTCCGCTGAATGAGGCGCGCGTAGAGATCGAAGTGCGTACCGGCGATCGTCGTCCAGTCGAATCGCGCGGCAACCACCCGCCCCCCCGCCGCCAGGCGGGCGCGACCCGCGGGGTCGGCGGCGAGGCGCGAGATAGCCGCGGCGAGTGCCTGCACGTCGCCAGGCGACGCGAGCGCCACATCCGCCCCATCGGTCAACGTCGGCAGCGCCCCGGCAGCATCGTAGCCGACCTGTGGCACCGTCGTGATCGTCGGTAGACCGGCGGTGAGCGCAGCGAGGAGGCTGCCGCGCCGCCAGGATGCGCCGTCGCGGTACGGCAGCACGGCGAGATCGGCTGCCGCGAGATGCGCGGCCACCGCCGCCGCCGACAGAGCTCCGGTGACGCTTGTGCGCTCGGTCAGCCCCCGCGCCCTGAGCGCGGCGGCAAGGTCGCCGTCCGCGCCGAAACCCTCCCCGTCGGTGGTGCTCGCCTCACCGCCGATCAGGAGTAAGCGGAAGTCGCTCAGCCCACGCACGGCGGCGCTCGCGACCGCGTCGAGCAACAGCTCGACACCCTTACTGGTGCTGATCAACCCGAAATAGGCAATCACCACCGTATCCGCTCCCACACCGAGGGTCGAGCGCGTCGCCACACGGGCCACATCCCGCTTTGCTGCAGTCAGAGGGGGGATATTGCTCCCGATCGGGATCAGGTGCAGATGCCGCTCGGTCTCCCAATCGGCCCGCAACGCCGCCCAATCATCGCCATTCGTGGCGATCGTCGCCGCCCCACCGCGCGCGAGGGCGCGCAACGCAAACGAGCGCAATACCCCCGCTTTCGGGAAGAGGTACGGCACGCAGCGATCGTGGAAGGTGACGACGACCGGCAGCGCGGCGCGCCGACCGAGCCACCACGGCAACGCGACGATCCCGCCCCGCCCCCCGAAGGCCCCCGCCTGATACTGGATATGGACGAGTTCGGGCCGCGTCGCGGCGATGGCGCGCTCGATCGCGGTCCAACCGCGCATGCCCCAGTCCGGCACCGTGCGCCACACGGCGAGTTCGCCAGACAACGCTGGGCTGGAGCCGGTTAATACCATAGCTTCCACGCCCACACCGCGCAGGTGCGCGGCCAGTTTCGCCGTATAATCCCCCACCCCACCGATCGTCGGCGGATACTCTCCGGTGATGAGCAACACCCGCGCGCCCGGCACAGACGGCTCATCGCGACAGGCAGCCCCTGTATTGCCAGGGGCAAGCAACTCGCCCGCTACCAGTGGCGTCTGCCCTGTCGCGCTCATGAAGCCGCCTCCGCGCACAGATGCTCCCCGGTCGGGCGCAAGCGGGAGCGTAAGACCAGCAGGTGCGCGGCCACGCGCTGACGGCGGAGCGGGCGTTTATGTCCGAGCAACCACTTGACAGCCTCTTGCAGCAGTTGAATCGCGAACGTCAACAAGAGGAAGGCGCGCAGAGCTTCACTAAAGAGGATGCCAAAGCGCCGTCGATAGAAACGGACTTTGCTCGTGTTGAAATTGATCTGCCGACGCGGCACCGCCTGGGCGCTGCTCGCCCCCTCGTGATGGATCACCGTCGCGGTCGGGAGGTAACCGATCCGCCAGCCAGCGGCCCGGATACGCGCACAGAGATCGAGCTCTTCCGAGTACATGAAGAAGCCCGCATCGAAGCCGCCGCTCCCCGCGAGCGCTTGCCGTCGCACTAACAGGCAGGCACCATACAGCCAATCGACATCCTGCGCCCGATCGGCCGGGCGATCCGCCAGGTAATAGCGGTCGAGGATCTGGTTGCGCCGCCAGTAGCTCTGGACGATCGTGCTCTCCACAAACGGCGTCAGGCGCGTCGGAAACCGCCGCCGCGCCTCTTGCGGCGAGCCATCGGGGTAGCGCAACATCGGGCCAACCACGCCCAGGGCGGGGTCGGCGTGCAGCGCGTCGAGCAAATGCGGTATCGCGTCGCCGATCGGCTCGGTGTCGGGGTTGAGGAGCAGGATCGCCCGCCCGGCGGCCTCGCGTAAGCCCAGGTTATTGCCGACCGCGAAGCCGCGGTTCCCACCCGCCTCGATCACATGGGCGGCGGGGTATGCCGCCCGCACCGCCGCAGCGGTCCCATCGCTCGAGCCGTTATCGACCAGAATAAGCTCCCACGTCACCCCCGCTCTCGCCAAGGAGCGCGTCACCGCCACCAGGCAACCAAGCGTGAGATCGCGCGTGTCGCGGCTGACGATGACGATCGACAGATCGAGCACGGGGGAGCGTCGAAAGAGCGGCGTTGGCAGCAACGGGGTATGCGCGACCACGGTCAACGGTGCCCCCGCCTCACGCCCCTGCCGGATAATCCGCCCCAACTGCCAATAGGCCCGCCCCTCATACCAGGCCATCGCCAACGATAAGGCCAACCCGAGCCGACCGTCGCGCCGCGCGTCGAGCGCGATGTAGCGACGACGAAACTCGCGCAGCGGCATCGTGGCGTAGGTCCACGGCTTGGGGCGGAGTCCACGCCCCGCCAGATCGCGGGCGTGGCGCGCGGCATAAGCCCGCTGCTTGGCGTGAAATTCCCCCCACGAGTCGTAGTTACGGTGGATCAGCGGTTCGGTCAGGCGCGCGTCGGGGCCGTCGAGAATGACGATCTCGTGGACCTCGCGCGATTCATCATAACGCGCGCGGTCGGCGCGAAAGAGTCGAAGTTGGTAATCGGGCCACCAGCCGCCACCGCTCAGGCGCTGGCCGAAGAACTCATTCTGTCGTGGCACCCAATAACCGACCGGCGCGGTGTCGCGCTCCGGCTGACGCAGCAGGGCGCGGATCTCCGCACAGCCAGCGGGCGTCAACCGCTCGTCGGCATCGAGGAATAAGACCCAGCGCGAGCTGATCAACTGAAGCGCCGCGTTCCGCTGCGTGGCATACCCGGTGAACGGGCGCACATGGACCTGTGCGCCACTCGCGCGGGCGATCGCCACCGTCCGGTCGCGGCTACCGGAGTCGAGGACGAGCACCGGCACGCCGAGTTCCGCGACACTCGACAGGCACGCGGGCAGATCCCGCTCTTCGTCTTTCGTCAGGACAATGACCGCGAGCGGCAATGGTGATTGTGCATTTCCGGTGGATCGCGTCGGCTCAACGGGCATCGATTTCCTGCTGCGGCGTCCTCATGTACATGGCGTCCTTCGCGATTCCCTGCCGAGTCGGTCAGAGTATAGCCCAACTACAGGCGATAAATCCGACCATACGCGCGGGTCCGCTCGCGCCACCGCTCGCGCGACAAGACCCCGCGTCGGTACGCGCGCCAACCGCTCACGACCTCTTTCAACATCGCCACGCGGGTCAGTAACCGCGCGATCGCGACGAACGTGGGGCGATGATAACGGCGATAGTAGCGCAGGCGGCTGCGCTGGAGCTCGACAAACATCCGCGTCGACTGCTGGGCGACGCTCTGCCCCCCATAGTGGACGACCTCAGCGGTCGGGACACACCAGATCGGCCAGCCCGCCGCCCTCATCCGTCGGCACCAATCGACCTCCTCGCTGTACATGAAAAAGCCTTCGTCGAACGGACCGGTCGCCTCGATCGCCGCACGTCGCGCCAGGATACACGCGCCGAGCGGGAAATCGATCGGGAATGGGCGATCGCGCGGCGCGT
Organism: Thermomicrobiales bacterium; assembly: GCA_036563365.1. Lineage (GTDB taxonomy): Bacteria > Chloroflexota > Chloroflexia > Thermomicrobiales > CADCWN01 > CADCWN01. The sequence continues at coordinate 426 of DATCMP010000489.1, read as the reverse complement.
CGGGATACCGCCCATTCAACTTCGTTTCGGCGAAACGACCGCCGAGCGGAAAGAAGTCGAGGCCGATCTGCGCGAGGGTCGGGAACCGGAAGCCGACCGCTTGCTCGCTCCCATCAGCGTTGAGCAACCGTGGCCCGACCGCGCCGACCACCGGATGCTCCGCCAGAAAGGTGACGAGCGCGGCCAGCGCGCCAAATCGCGGCTCGGTATCGGGGTTGAGCAGGCAAACGAATCGGCCGCGCGCCAGCGCCAACCCGACATTATTGCCACCCGAGAAACCGAGGTTTCGCTCCGGCTCGACCAACCGCACCGCGGAAAACCGCTCGCGTATCGCCGCAGGCGTACCATCGGTCGAGCCGTTATCGACCACGATCGCCTCGAATCGTAACGTGCCGACAGCATGATCGAGCGCGGCGAGACAGCCTA
>DATCMP010000483.1:0-3704 GCA_036563365.1 Thermomicrobiales bacterium | reverse complement strand
CGGCGACGAGCAACTCCGTATCGTGGGGGCCGAGTGGGAAGCGGCGGAGGTCGCACCCGCCGACATCGTCCTCTGCGCCAATGTCCTGTCGCCGCTCGCCGATGTCGAACCGTTCCTTCGCAAGCTCGACGCGCACACGTTGCGTCGCTGCTACGTCGTCCTCCGCGCCGTGCCGATGGATGCGCCCCTCTACCCGCTCTGGCGGGCGATTCATGGCGTCCCGTACCCGCGCGAGACGACGCACGCCGACGCCTTCGCGGCGCTCGATGCGCTCGGTATCCCCGCGCAGGTGGCGCTGATTCCCGCCGTCTCGGAGGTCTGGTCGTTCGCCGCGCCGGATGATGCGGCGCGCCACGCCCGCGAACGCCTGTGGCTCGGCCCGGTCGGCAACGATCCGCACGCCGATAAGTTGCTGGCCGACTGGCTCGCCGCGACCCTCGAACGCGACGGCGACCGCTGGCGGATCCCCGCGGCGGAACCGCGTCAGGCGTTGATCTGGTGGGAGAAGGCGTAGCGAGGCTCCGCTACCGTGCCGATGACGCAAGCCTTACACCGATGTTGTGTGCCAGGCAGCGGGTGAGCCGCGATGGAGCGCAGCCCTGCCCGCCTGACTTGCCCGCTGCGACGTGGCGAGATGAGGGGGGCTATTATTACGGGCGGGGGCGGCGCAATTGCGCCGCCCCCGCCCTCATTGCGTCTGCTAAAAGGATCGCTCGACGCGGGCTTATTTCATCCGGTCGGCGGCGGTGGGGATGTCCAGGCTGTCGATGATCGCGCGGAGGTCGGCGCGGTCCTTCTCGGTCAGGTTGCCGAGCGGCGGGCGCACCGGGCCGGCGGGGTGGCCGAGCATCTCCATCGCCTCTTTCATCACCGTGACCTCGAAGCCCTTGCCGCGTTCGCGCATCGCGTAGAAGGGGCGCACAACGCGCGTGTGCAGCTTCGCCAGCGCGTCCATGTCGCCCGACGCCGCGACCTTGTAGAGCTCGACCGACGCCTCAGGCCAGAAGCAGGCCAGCGACGAGGTGAAGCCGACCGCGCCGGAGGCGAAGTAGGGGGCGATCAGGTCGTCGCCGACGCCGGCCAGCCAGACGACCCGGTCCTCGCCCAATTTCTCGATGCAATGCTCGCGGATCGAGCGGAAGAGGCGCACGTCGCCGCGGCCATCCTTGAAGGCGATGATATTCGGCGCGACGCGCAGCAGCGCTTCCGCGATCGTCGGGGTGAAATATCCGGCGTCGCGGGCGTAGGGCATCACGCCGAGCGAGGTCGCCGCCGCGATCGTCCGGTAATACTCGACCAGCCCCTGCGGGTCGGGGTTGGCGTAATACGGCGGCAGGATCAGGATCCCGTCGGCCCCCGCCGCCTCCGCGCGGCGCGCGAGATCGCTGGCGATCGCCACGCCGTGTCCGACCGACGCGATGACCGGCGTGCGCCCGCCGACCGCCTCGACCGTGGCCCGCGTGACATCGGCGCACTCGTCGGGGGTGAGGGCGAAGAGCTCGCCGGTGCCGCTGGGGGCGACGATCGCGCAGACGCCTGACTCGGGCAGCCAGCGCGCGTTCGCCCGCACGCCGTCGAGATCGACCGACCCATCGGCCTTGTACGGGGTGATCGGGAAGGCGAGCGCCCCCCGCAGATGCCCTTTCAACTCTTCCGGGCTCATCGTCGCTTTCTTCGCTTCAACGGTCATCGCTTGCCCCTCTCCACTTCGCGCCCACCCTCGGCAAAGCGCCCACTTCAACGATCGCTTAAGGTGCCGTCTCGCGGCGCGTCCACCTCGCCCGCCGCCCGCTCGCCGCACGCTCCTCCTCAGGCCCACCGTTAGGATACGTCTAGGATACATCGCACTTGCAGCCACGGCAAGCGGCTGCAAAGCGGCTTGCAATAGCCCGCCGCGCTCCGTACAATGCAGATGATTGTTCGACAAGGTATCTGTCGGGCGCGAATAGATTGGAGCGCACGGGGTGGCAGATCGGCTTGCCGCTGCTGATCGCCTTCGCCCTCGCCGCGCAGCAGTCCATCCGTGGCTTCATGGCTTCAGGGTAGGCGCGATCGGCCGGGTGTCCGGCTGGCCGACGGGCCTCGCCATCGCCGCCGACGGTGGGGGTAGGCCGTGATCCCGCGCGATGTGGCGCGGGCTGATGAACGATAAGGGGGAGGGTTAACGTGCAAGGGAGCGCCCAGGCCGGGACGAAGCGCGATCTGACGATCGCGGAGATGATCATCACGCCGGTGGCTTGCCCCGACCCGCCGCTGCTGAATCATCACGGTATCCACGAGCCGCAGTTCCTGCGCGCGGTCGTGCGGTTGCGAACCGCCGATGGCCTCGAAGGGCTGGGCGAGGGGCCGGGCGGCGGGCTGTTCGTGCAGGAGTTGCGGTTGGCTGCCAAGCATGTGATCGGCACCGACGCCTACCAGTTGGAGCGGCTGCGGATCCTGGTCGGCAAGAATCCGCGCGTCTTCGCGGCGATCGAGGTCGCCTGCCTCGATCTGATCGGCAAGGCGACCGGGCGTTCGGTGGCCGATCTGCTCGGCGGTGCCGTCCGCAAGCGGGTGCCGTTCGCGGCCTACATGTTCTTCAAGGAAGAGGGCGACGACGATTGGGGCGCGGCGCTGACCCCCGAGGCGATGGTGCGGCAGGCCGAGGAGTTCCACAAGCGCTACGGGATGACCGTCTTTAAGCTGAAGGCGGGCGTGCTGGACCCGTGGGAGGAGGTCCACACGATCAAGTTGCTGCGCGAGCGGTTCGGCCCGAAGGCGGGGCTGCGGATCGACCCGAACGCGGCCTGGTCGGTGGAGACCTCGATCCGCGTGGCGGAGCAGCTGCGCGACACCCAGATCGAGTACCTGGAAGATCCGACCGCCGGGATCGAGCAGATGGCGCAGGTGGCGCTGCACACGCCGATCCCGCTCAGCACCAATATGTGCGTGACCGCCTTCCCGCACATCCCGGTCGCCTTCCGGCAGCGCGCGGTGCAGGTGGTCCTCGGCGATCACCACGCCTGGGGCGGGCTGACAGCGTTCCGCGATCTCGGCCAGGTCTGCCGTACCCTCGGCTGGGGGCTGGCGCAGCACTCGAACAGCCACCTGGGGATCAGCTTTGCGGCGATGATCCACGCGGGGGCGGCCTTCCCGCAATTGACCTACGCCAGCGACACCCACTACCCCTGGAACCCCGCCGACGTGATCAACGAGACGGACCTTTTCCGCTTCCGCGATGGCAAGGTCGACCTCTGGGAAGCGCCCGGCCTCGGCGTCAGCATCGACGAGGATAAGCTGGCCGCCGCCGCCGAAGCTTACGCCAATCGCGGCAGCCTCGCGCGCGACGATGTCTCCGCGATGCGCGAGCGCGACCCCGATTGGTTGCCGATGATGCCGAAATGGTGAGCGCGAATGACGAATGACGAATGACGAGTGACGAATAGGTACCACGAGGAGCAAACCACCCTGTGTGGCCTCCGCGCAAGCTCATTCGTCACTCGTCACTCGTCATTCGTCATTCCCACAAGGTGGGCAACGTATGAGCGCCAGCAACGGTGGGCTGCGCGAGGTGACGGCGGCGGTTGCCGAGGGCTATGAGCGGCTGAGCCCGGGGCAGCGGCGGGTGATCGATCGGCTGCTGGATGACACGCGGCTGGGCGCGATCATCTCGGCGGCGGAACTGGCGCGCGAGGCCCAGGTCAGCGAGTCAACCGTGACGCGCG
>DATCMP010000482.1:0-4289 GCA_036563365.1 Thermomicrobiales bacterium | reverse complement strand
AGCGAACCTTCTCACGACTCACGACTCACGACTCACGACTCCCCGTATGGCCGCGCCGCCCGCGCGTCATGCAGCGCCCGTGCCCACCAGGCGAGCTGGTTCAGCATGACGGTGGCGGCGGTGTTGACGACCTCGGCGTTGATCGGGTTGCCGTCCGCGTCGAATTGGCCCCGCGCGCCGTGGAAGCTGACCGTCTCGCGGATCGTGGCGGTGTGGAGTTCGGCGAAGACGACGCGCAGCGGCTCCACCGCGCGCAGGCCCCCGGAGATGCCGCCGTAGGAGACGAAGCCAGCGACCTTGCCGCGCCACTCCTTGCCGACACTGTCCAGCGCGGTCTTCAGCGGGCCGGGGTAGCTGTGGTTGTATTCCGGCGTGATGATCACGAAGGCGTCGGCGGCCCCGATCCGCGCGGCGAAGGTCTGCGCGTCGGCGTTCCCGGTCATATTGCGCGGGTGATCGAGGTCGGCGAGATCGATGAAGTCGATCGTCATGTCGTCGCGCGTCTCGGCGCGGCTGACGAACCATCTGGCGACGGTCGGGCCGAAGCGCCCCTCACGGACACTGCCGAGGATGATCGCGACGCGGAGTCGGTCTGCTGCCATCGTTGGTCCTTTCTCCTGAAGCTATGAACGTCGAATGTGCCTGCCCTTGCCTCTCGGGGTATTCGCATAACCGGACACCCCTCCCCTTTATTCCATATTCCATCCAGTGTCCTATCGGAAATCGTCGGCATGGCCAAGCGTCCATTGGTGGAAGGCTCGTGCTGGCCTCCCTGCCGCCAGGATCGCCCACAGGCGAGCCTGGGCAAGGCTTTCTCCGAGCCTGTGGGTACATGCTGCGTATCGCGGACGTTTCCAGGAGGGCGGGTACGTCGCCCACACGCAATCCCACCGTGCCGATTGCGTGGCTGGCTTCGGAGGGCTTATCGTGCGGAAGCGGACACTCGGTCAACGAGCGGTTGTCTGTTACGACAGAGAAGGGGAATAAATTTGCCATCGTGGGTAACCAGAGCAGGGCGCGAACGCGGGCTGGGCGACAGCGCCACCCGCTATGGCAAGATCGCCCGCAACGTCCTCGCCGCTGTCTACCTGGCCGCGACGGTTATTTTACTTAACTGGAGGGTACGCCCGAGGTTAAGGCTTGTCTTTGCTGGGCTTACCGTATACCCCTCGACCTAAATGGACCAAAATGAGTGGCGATCATCGCAAGAAATACCACGAGCAAGAGTGTACCGATAGCAATAACAACCCTGTTCAACTTTTCATCATTGATATACGCACGGCCGAAACAATAGAGGTGTAATCCAAGAAAGCCCCCGACAGTATTGGTAATTACATCCGTTATATCTGTCGCTCCGATGGCGAAGATGAATTGGGTTAATTCAGCGGTAAGGCTAAAAACCAGTATGGATGCAAGCTTCGGTAAAAACCTAACCCCTTTGAAGTTGATGTTCAGGAGTACGCCAAAAGGAATGAAGAATATACAATTGTATGCGATCTCCCCGAAATTTGTCCCTCCATTGACGATTGACGGGGCAGCAAATGGAATCACGTTGAGGCTTCTCTTGTGGTGATCGAGTATTGACGGAATATTGAATGAAAACTTGAATAACACCAACCAGACGAGTATCGCTAAATAGGCAGTCAGCAATCCCCTGGACACTACTTTCTCCATACAATCTCCACTGAATTTTCTTGTTTGGGTCGATCGAAAGTATACCCGATGGGTGTGGATGCTTGGGCATATTTTCAGCTGTGGGGGGCACCCTGTCGCCCGTGACTTCGGGTGGGGTGCCGGGAGAACGCGGCCCATCCGGTCAGCGACCGTCCGTCCATCGCGACAGGTTGGCGTGGGTTGGTATGGTCCTCACACGCGCCGTTGCACGACATGATGTGTCACCAGAGACCGCCAAACCGAGTATATTGACGTTGATGCGTTGTATTGGCGACGACACGAGGGGGCGGGGACGATGATCGAGGCGCGGGGGCTGACGCGCCGGTTCGGGCAGTTCGTGGCGGTCGATGACGTGTCGCTGCGGGTGCCGAATGGGGCGATCCTGGCGCTGTTGGGGCCGAATGGCGCGGGGAAGACGACGACCGTGCGGATGCTGGCGGGCTTGCTCGCCCCGAGCGCGGGCGAGGCGACCGTCGCCGGGTGCGACGTGCGCCGCGATCCGGCGGCGGTGCGGGCGCGGGTGGGGCTGGTAACCGACACGCCGGGCCTCTACGAGCAGATGGCGCTACCCGCGTATCTCGACTTCTTCGGCGGGGTCTACGGGCTGGACGCGACGACGCGGCGGCGGCGGATCGCCGAGTTGATCGCGTTCTTCGAGTTGACGGACCACCGGCGCGAGCGCCTGAGCGGCTTCTCGAAGGGGATGAAGCAGAAGGTGGCGCTGGCCCGCGCGCTCCTGCACGAACCGGCGGCGCTCTTCCTCGATGAGCCGACGAGCGGCCTCGATCCGCTGGGGGCGCGGGCGGTGCGCGAGCTGATCGTCGGGCTGAAGGCGGCGAACCGGACGATCATCCTCTGCACGCACGATCTCGATGAGGCCGAGCGGCTGGCCGATGAGGTGGCGATCGTGCGGCGCGGGCGGATCGTCGCCTCCGATGCCCCGGCGGCGTTGCGGGCCGCCAACTCGACCGACACGCTGGTGCGGATCGAATTGGCCGCGCCGTGTCCGGGCGCGTGGCGGGCGCTGGCCGACCTACCGGGCGCGACTATCGCGATGACCCTCGATGATGCCGCGCTGAGCGTCGAATATCGGACCGAACGCCCGCAGGAGACGAATCCGTTGGCGATCGGGCGGCTGACGGCGGCGGGGGCGGCGATCGTGACGGTGACCTGCACGACGCGGACGCTGGAAGATGTCTATGCGGCGGCGCTCGGCGGGGATAGTCGTGAGTCGTGAGTCGTACGTCAGGCGTCGTGCGGGCGATAGAAAACGGAACGGGAGGCGCGGAGAGACGGAGAGGGCGGGGAGAAGGCCCAATGCTGGAGGGAGAAGGTTCTCTAGCAACGCGGCGGCCTCCGGGGAACCTCCCGGCGTTGCTATCGCCTCTGTCCCCCCCGGCACTGGGGATCGGGAACACATGCCCGCCGGGCTGCTAGCCCGCTAGCCCACCGGCCGACTCGCTCGCTTCACCCCGCGCCACGCGCTAAGGAGAATCTTTGATGCTGGACGTGGCCCACGACATATCCCCAGAGGTTCGCACAATGGGTCGCGCCGATGAGTTGCGCTCGCTCTGGCTGATCGCGCGGCGCGGGGCGCTCGAATCCTTGCGGGACCGGATGACGATCCTGGTCAGCCTCCTCTTCGCGTTCGGCCTGCCGATCCTGATCGTGCAGACGGCGGTTCGCTTCCAGGTGGCGTTGAGCGTGCCGGGCGAGGAAGCGGCGCTCGGGCAGGCGCTGGCGATCTATTTCCTGATGCTGGGGCTGGCCCCGTGCTCCGGGGCGGTCGGGATCGCTTGCGGGCAGTTCGCGGGGGAGAAGGAGGCGGGGAGCTTGGCCCCGTTATTGGCCTCGCCCGCGTCGAATATCGCGATCTTCGGCGGCAAGATCCTGGCGGCGGTCCTGCCCGCGTTGCTTTTCGCGATCGTCGCGGAGGTGACATTCCTGATCAATCTGCTGGCGCTGATCGGGGTGGCGGGGGTGCGGCTGCTGCCGGGCGATCTGTCGCTGGCGATGCTGGCGATGGTGCCGGGGGTGGCGATCTTCACCGCGACGGTCGGGAGCCTCGTCTCGTCGCGCGTGCGGACCTTCAACACCGCGCAGCAGATCAGCGGGCTGGTGCTGGCCCCGTTCACGGGGTCGCTGGCGATCCTGGCTTTCCGGTTGCCGCGCGTCGGGACGCTCGGTCTGCTCGTGGTGGTCGTCGGGATCTTTGCGCTCGACGCGCTGCTGATCGTCATCGCGGCGCGAACGTGGCGACGGGAAGAGGTGCTGGCGGGGCGGTGAGACGGGTGGGCGTAGCGGGCAGCGGGGACGATCACCACAGAGGCACAGAGACACAGAGAACCGCCCCTTTTCTCGCCCCCGTTCCCCGCCCCCTCGTTGTCTCCTGTTCCATCCCTCACACGAACCGATCGTCGGCTTTGATCTCCGCGACGCGGGCGACGTTCTTGGCGAACCAGCCGATCCGGTCGGTGGGGTGGCTGTCGAACGCGGGGACGTAGGGCTTGATGTCGAGGAGCGGGGTACCATCGACCATATCGACCCCGGCGATCCGCAGGGTCGTGCCGGTGACGCCGAGCAGCCGCACGACCGCGAGGCCGAGCGGGTTGGGG
>DATCMP010000627.1:0-3178 GCA_036563365.1 Thermomicrobiales bacterium | reverse complement strand
CGCCCCAGGGATAAAAATTAAGGCGACGGCGACAATGTGGCTACTTGATCAGCCCCTGTTGCCGCAGGAACGCCTTCGCCACGTCGGCGGGCTCCTTCTTGTCCTGGTCGACCTGCGCGTTGAGGTTCGCCATCGTCTGGTCGTCGATCTTGCCCGCCAGCTTGTTCAGCAGATCGGCCATCCCGGCGTTCTTGTCGAGCGTATCCTGGCGGACGATCGGGGCGGCGAAGTAGGGCGGGAAGAATTTTTTGTCATCTTCCAGCACCACGAGGCCGAGAGTCGGGATACGCCCATCGGTGGAGAATCCGGCGATCAGATCGACCTGGTTCCCGGCGACCGCCTGATACATGATGCCGGGATCCATTCCCCGGTCCTCTTTGAACGTGATCCCGTAGGCCGTCCGCAATCCGGGGAGACCGTCTGGCCGTGAGAAGAACTCCGCGCCGCTGCCGAGGACAAGCCCGCTGGCCTTACTTTGCAGATCGGAGATCTTCTTGATCCCCAGTTGCTCGGCCTTGTCCTTCTTCATCACCAGGGCATAGGTGTCGTTAAAACCCCAGGGTTGGAGCCAGTTGAGTTTGAATCGACTGGCATACTCCTTCTTCACCGTGTCATAGACGGCCTGGGGCTCGGGCTGCGGGGGCAGATTGAGGACGGAGAGGAGCCCGGTGCCGGTATACTCGATATACATGTCGATGCTGCCCTTCGTCAGCGACTCGTGACAGATCTGGGTCGTGCTCAGGTTCAGATTCCGCTCCACCTTGTAGCCGTCATTCTCCAACAGCGCGGCGGCCATCTCCGCGACGATCAGCTGCTCGGTGAACCCTTTGGAGCCGATCGCCACCTTCTTCTGGCCGGATCCTGCGCCCGACGACCCGCAGCCTACCAGGAGTGTCAGGGCAGCGAGGAGTGACAATAATCGGACCGGCCAATTTCCCCCATTAACCATCGTGCTACGTGATCGCGCCATCAGTTCTCCCCTCTCCTATGCCCACACCCAACTGTCTTGCGCCTCACCGGTGAAGCGCGCACTGTCTACGGCACCTGTCTCTCCTTACCGAGGAACTCGTCGACCCTATCCCTTAGCGCGTACCCGCCCGTAGGCCGGTCGGGATAACGAGGCGGCGCAGCCCGCCCATGGCGATATCGGCCCCGAGCGCCAGCAGGGCGACCGGAATCGCCCCGGCGAGCAGTACCGCATTATCGAAAACGGACAGCCCGAGCAGGATGAAATCGCCCAGGCCGCCGCCGCCGATGAAGGCGGCCAGGGTCGCTGAAGCGATCGTCTGTACCGTGGCCGTCCTGATACCGGCCCAGATCACCGGGCTGGCGAGGGGTAGCTCGGCGAGCAACAGCCGCTGCGCGCGGTTCATCCCCATACCACGCGCGGCATCGACCAACGCACGATCGGTGTTGTGGAGACCGATGTAGGCGTTGAGGAAGATCGGCATGATCGCGCCGATCGTCAACGCAAACACCGCCGGTTTGAAGCCGATGCCGAGGATCGGCAGGGCGAGGCCCAGGAGGGCCAGGCTGGGGATCGTCTGACCGAATTGGGTTAAGGCAGTCAACGGCCCAGCGAGGAACCTGCTCCGATTCGCGAGCACCGCTAAGGGGAGGGCAAGCACCACGGCCAGGAGCACCGCGACGACGGTCAGTTGCAGGTGTTGTAGCAGCAACCGATTAAATTGCTCCTGATGATCGCGGATGTAGGCGATGAAGTTGGGCGAGCTATCGCGCATCGCGCCCCCCCCGTTCACCGGCGGTGTCGCGCCGCAAGCGCCGACCCCACCAGGCGAGGCCGCGATCGGCGATGAGGGCCAGCGCCGCGATAGCCAGGGTACCGGCGACGATCCGATCGCTATTGAGCGTCCTGATCCCCTCGAAGATCAGCAGGCCGAGGCCACCGGCCCCGATCGCCGCGCCGATCGTCGTGATGCTGATCGCCGCCACCGCCGCCACACGCACCCCGGCCAGGATGACGGGCAAGCCGAGGGGGAGTTGGACGAGGAGGAGTCGCTGGCGCGCGGTCATCCCCATGCCACGGGCCGCGTCGAGCGTCATCGGATCGACCGAATCGATCCCGGCCACCGTATTGCGGACGATCGCCAGCAGCGAGTAGAGGACGAGCGCGACGATCGCCGGTGTCGGGCCGAGACCGGTGAACGGGATGAGGACCGCGAAGAGGGCGAGGCTCGGGACGGTGTAGAGGACGCTGACGGCACCGACGATCGGCGCTTCCAACCAGCGCTGCCGCGTAAGGAAGATGCCGAGCGGCACGCCGATGACGATCGCGATCAGGACGGCGATCACGCAGATCCGCAGATGCTCCAGCGTCAACATCAGGACGCGCTCGGGACGCTCAATGAGATACCGCATCGTCGCCCCCCGGGTCGTTGGTCAGCGTCTCTCCGAGCGTCGCGACCAGATCGTGATACGAGAGGTAGCCGGTCGGGCGGCCATCCTTGTCGCTGATCCCCACGCCGTCCTTCGCCTGACCGTTCAGCGCGGCGATCCGACGCAATCCTTCCAGGACCGACAAATCACCAGCGAGGATCGGTGTCGCGCTGTCAAGCTCGCCCACAACGACCCCAGGGGACGACCGGGCAATCTCGGACAGGGTCGTATATTGCAAGGTACGCAATGCGCGCCCCTCGCCGATGAATGCGGTGACGAAGGTGTCCGCCGGGTGGCGTAGCAGGTCGGCGGGAGTGCCATCCTGCACCACACGCCCATCCCGCATCAGAATGACGCGGTCGCCGAGCAGAAACGCCTCGGCGATGTCATGGGTGACAAAGACGATCGTCTTGCGGACCTCCGCCTGGATACGCCGCAATTCGCGCTGGAGGCTTTGGCGGGTGATCGGATCGACAGCCCCGAACGGCTCATCCATCAGAATGATCGGCGGGTCGGCGGCGAGCGCACGCGCGACCCCCACCCGCTGCTGCTGACCGCCCGAAAGTTGCCGGGGATAGCGCGCAGCGAATTGGTCGGGCGGCAGGCCGACGAGATCGAGGAGCTCTCGGGCGCGCGCGCGCCGTCGGTCCACCGGCCAGCCGAGCAGGCGGGGCACGATCGCCACATTGTCGACGACGGTGAAATGCGGGAAGAGGCCACCCTGCTGAATCACGTAGCCGATCGTCCGGCGAAGCGCCACTTCGTCCAAGGTACCGACCTC
>DATCMP010000449.1:0-5450 GCA_036563365.1 Thermomicrobiales bacterium | reverse complement strand
ACGAGCGCTACGTGCGCGAGTGGCTCGGGGCATTGGTCACGGCGGGGGTGGTCGAGGTGGACCCGGCCAGCACGCGCTACCGCTTGCCGGACGAACACGCCGCGTTCCTGACGCGCGCGGCGGCGGCGGATAACATCGCCGTCTTCACCCAGTACATCGCGGTCATGGGCGGCGTGGAGGACGCGATCGTCGAGTGCTTCAAGCATGGCGGCGGGGTGCCGTACGCGCGGTTCCCGCGCTTCCACGAGGTGATGCAGGAAGATAGCGGGGTGTCCGTGCTGTCGTCGCTCGAGTCGCACGTCCTGCCGCTGGTGCCGGGGTTGATCGACCAGTTGTCCGCCGGCCTCCGCATGTTGGATGTGGGGTGCGGCAGCGGTCGGATCGTCAATCGACTGGCCGAGTTGTACCCGAACAGCACGTTTACCGGGCTGGATTTCTCCGCGGAGGCGATCGGCAATGCGCGCGCCGAGTCGGCGCGGCGGGGGCTGCGGAATACCACGTTCATCGTCCGTGACCTGAGCGATTTCGACGCGACCGCGGAGCCGACCGCCTTCGATTTCATCACGACGTTCGATGGCATCCACGACCAGGCCAAACCGCTCAACGTGCTGCGGGGCATCCACCGCGCGCTCAAGGAGAGCGGGCTCTACCTCATGCAGGATATCCGGGGCTCGAGCCACGTCCATTCCGACATCGGCCACCCGATCGGCACGTTCCTGTACGCGATCTCGACCATGCACTGCATGACCGTCTCGCTGGCGCAGGGCGGCGAGGGGCTCGGCGCGATGTGGGGCGAGGAGAAGACGCGCGAGTACTTGCAGCGGGCCGGGTTCCGCGAGATCGAGACGCACCAGCTGGCACACGACATCCAGAACAACTGGTACGTGGTCAGGAAATAGGTCCAGCCGCGCATCGCCACCCGCGCGCGCCGGCCCCTCGTCTTCAGACGATCGTGGGTTCAGCGGGTGGCCATCCCGCCCGTCTCGTGCGCAAGTGCGCTTGCCCGTCGCGTTGTGGCGCGGATCGTCTCATGGCTCACGCCGTAGACGATCGCGAGGTCGCGCAAGCTCTCGTGGCGCGCCCGCTCGGCGATGACGGTCCACTCGTCATGCGCAAGGGCGGGTCGCTGCTGGGCCGGGATGGTGGCCGATATGGGGAAAGCGGCCACGCCATAGAAATCGGTGGTGGCACGATCGGCCCCATCCTGCATGTACTCGCGTAAGTAACCCCCGTCACTTCCGCGGGCTGAGCCTTGACGTGCCGACGTGTCGAGGCGCGTGCTGGTTGCGGGCAAGTACGACGGTTAGCCCTGGCCCTACGCTTTGGCCGTCTTGTCCGCGCCCATCACGGTGATCTTGGTCCCGCAGACGGTGCAGGTACCCTGGCGGGCGGCGCGGCCGTTCTTGAGCGTGACGGCCTGCACGTCCTTAATCTCGCGCTTCTCGCGGCACTTCAGGCAGTAGCCCTGCATCATGTCCTCCTCGTTCGTGTTCCGCAGTGCCGACCGGCGGCCCAAGCTATCACTTGTACGTACAGTGTAAAGGTCGCGCGCCATGGCGTCAATGACCGGCCCCCCGCGTCTCCGGTCGCGTGGCTGGCTGGCTGGGTCGGTGAAGGCTCCCGAGCGGCCATCGATGATGAATCTCCGCCGTCGTTGTCAGCACGCGGACCCGCCCGGGCGACCGCATGCTGACAACGACTACGCGGCATAGCATCCCGATGCCATACATCCGGGGGGACATATCACTCGAGTTGTCCTCACAAGAACACCCGCTCGCGTCCGCCACCCAGCCCAGGCACCGCGATCGGCGGACAGCACGTCGCGCTGTAGTCGACCCGGCGGCCACGGACTGCATGGCCAAGGGATGGGCGGGGGAGGGCGATGCCGCGCGCTCCGCGTCCGCGCACGGCGGGCGTGTTGCCAACTGCTTCTGGAAGTCGCCTCTTGTCGCCCTTACTACTCACCAAACTACTCCCCACGGGAGTGCTCCCGGTGAGGGGAACGCCTTCGTCGCTAGGATTCGGATATACCGCTCCAACGCGGCCGATCGCTCCCGCAAGACCAAATGGATGTGAACCGTGGGACAACCTTGTCGCTATGTGGTGCGCACCGTCAGGGTAACACGAAAGATGGCGAGGTGTCATGTCATGCAGCGCCGCTCAATGTCCCCCGCTGTCGCCCCAACCGCATGAGCGATTGCATTACCGCCTGGGGTCGTTCTTCCGAGCGCGGTAGTGCAACTCGACCCCGCTGGCCAACATTGAACGTCGCCGGTTGGTTGCTCCGCCACAGCGAGCAGCGACGCTCATGGGCGTACATTCGACGTGTGAAATGGCGGCCGTAGGAGGGGGGTCGCTGATCGGGAGGAAGCCGGGCACCTCCACCAGCCCCCGCAGGGGCGCTGGCGAGGATAGCCGGGGGGAGGACGATTCGCCGGTCCGCGCTCGCCGGAGCCGCTGCACCGCCACGAGATCGGCCTGTACCGGCTACGCGCGTCATCCGACCGGGCCTGCTAGCGGGCCAAGTGTTCGCCTGCCAGCACGCGTCGGCGGATGACGTGCGTAGCCAGTACAGGGAGCGCTCAGGCGAGTGGTGATTCGAGCAGGTAGGGCGTCTCGCCGCGCCAGCCGATCTCGACGCGTGCCAGGGACCAACTCTTGCCCCCGTCGGCGTTCCCCTGGAAGAAGAGGTGGGTGCGGCCGTCGTCGTCGGTGAAGAGGGAGGGATGGCCGGATTCGCTGGCATGCCAGGTGCCGGGCGCGCCGTGCGGCAGGAACGGCGTCGCGGCGAGGCGCCGCCAGCGGATGCCATCGGCGCTGCGGGCGACGCCGATTTGCTGCGGGCGGTTGTTGTAGGCCCCGGCATAGAACATGACGAGCGTGTCGCCGCGCCGGCAGAGGGCCGGGGCCTCGATACACGCCTGCTCCCACGGCAGTTCCGGGCGGAGGATAGCGTCGTCACAGGCCTGGGTCCAGGCCGCGCGCCCGTAGTCGGAGGCGAGCGGGGCGGTCGCCACGCCGAGGAGCTGGATCGCCCCGGCGGGGTCGCGCGAGGCGAAGTAGAGGAGCAAGCAGTCGTCGAACGGGATCACGTCGGCGTCGATCGCCCGCCCGTTGTCCCAGTCACCAGTCGGGACGAAGATCGGGTTCGTGGGGTTGCGCGCGAACGTGACGCCGTCGGTGGAGGTGGCGTGGCAGATCGCGTCGCGCGGGCCGTTCCCATAGGTCTGGTAGAAGAGGTGGAGGACGCCGTCGCGGACGAATGCGCCGGGCGCGCAGAGGCCGTTCGCCTCGTGCGGGCTGGCCGGGTCTGCCCCGATCTCGCCGATCTTCTCCCAGCGGTCGAGGTCGTCGCTGACGGCGATCCCCATCGCGTGGCCATCGCCCGCGCGCCCGTCGCGGTGGGGCGGCAGGGTGTAGTACAGGAAGTAGCGGCCCGCGAAGCGGGCGACCGCCGGGTCCTTGGCGAACGGTCGCCCGCGCGAAGCATCGGTGAAACGCATGGGGGGCTCCCTCTCCGTGTCATCAGCGGCCGTGGTTGCTGCATCCTCGGGCGGAGTATCGCACATCCGCCCATCCGCGAGACCACGCAGCGAGCCTGACAATGTCGCCGACACCGCGGCCCGCGATCGCCCGCGGTCGGCGTTCGCGAGGGCATGGCGGCGTCTGGTAGAATGCGCGGACTCAAACGCGGCGTGGCCCGGGCGCGGGCGGGGACGGCGGCCGGGTTGGGCGATCGTGCCGACCCCATGGGACCGGCGTGGACCCGAATCTTCATGGAGGTGAGCGCACAGTGAACGCGGTGAAAGAGCTGGTGAAATCGGGCAAGACCGCGATCGGCACGGCCGGGTCGGCGACCGGCGACATGGCCATGCTGGCGGATGCCGGGTTCGACTTCCTGCTGTTCGATACGCAGCACGCGCCGGTCGAGGTCAAACAGCTCGCCCCGGCGATCGCGTCGCTGCGCGGCAAGCGGGCGGCGCCGATCGTCCGTGTGAGCGCGAACCGCGCCGATCTCATCTGCTTCGCCCTGGATGCCGGGGCGCGGGGCATCGTGGTGCCGATGATCAACACCGCGGACGAGGCCAGGGCGATGGTGCGGGCCTGCAAATATTTCCCCGCTGGCGAGCGGAGCAACGCGGGCGTCCGCGGCGAATGGGGCGAGACGGGGGACTACCGCCGGTACATGGACACGGTCAACAACGAGCTCCTGATCGTCCCGATGATCGAGACGCGGCGAGCGATCGCGAACATCGACGCGATTCTCGATGTGCCGGGGATCGACGTCCTCCTGGTCGGCCCGTCCGATCTCTCCATCGAACTCGAGGTCCCGCTCGACTATCAGTCCGACACGTACCAGCAAGCGCTGGAGACCATCGCTGCGGCGTGCGAGCGACACGGCGTCGTGCCGGGGATGTACTTCATCCCGCCCGACATGGCACCCGATTTCTTCGTGACGAAGGGGTTCAGGTTCTTCACCGTGCCCTGGGCGCCGTGGGCGACCGAGGGCATCAGGAACGGTCTGGCCGGCATCAGGCGGTAGTCCCCGGGAACCCCGGTCGCCAGCGAGGCTTGCGCCTGGAAACGGGGCTGTCGCCGGGTGCCCCCAGCCGCCGTTCCCCCGTCACCGTCCCTTTGTACGTGCCGCGCGCTACAGCGTCAACGGTTGCCGCGATGGGGCGACTTTCGTCGCGTGGTGGGCGCTGTGATGCTGGCCGTACTGGGGCGTGCTGGCCGTGCTCGATCCGTTCCAGTACTTCCTGATCTTCCTCAAGCGTCGCTCTTCTCCACCGGTGGCCTCAGCAATCTGCCGAGCCTGCATCAGGATCTGTTGGCCGCTGGTTGGGCGAAGGATGCGGAGTTCGGGCGCTCGGGCGTGATCGGGCAGCTCAGCCCGGGGCCGAACGGCCTCTGGGTGTCAGCCTGGGGTATCTCACCTACGGCTTCGCCGGGGCGATCCTCGCGTTGATCGCGATCACGATCCCCGCGTGCCTGGTCCTGTTCGTCGCCTGTGCTGGCTCCCCTCGCCATCCAAGGCCCTGTATTGCGGCACGGGGTGATCATGCCGCCCGGCGATACGCATGGTGCAGACCACCCAGCATGGGGATCGACGCGATAGGGCCTAACGGACCTACCGCCGGTGCTGATGCCGGTAGAGCGGGGATAGCCTGCCCGAGCCCCTGGTGTGGCCGCACCGTGTTGAAGTATGCCACGTACTCCTGCAGTACCCGGCGCAAGTGCCCCTCGCCCAAGACGGAGATGTGATCGAGGCACTCGCATCGCACACGCCCGAGGAAGCGCTCGCAGGTGGCGTTCGCCCGCGGTGCCCGGATGGGCGTCCGCAGCACCCGGATCCCGCTGCCCGCCGCGACGCGGGCGAACCCGGGCCCATACTTGGCGTCGTTGTCGCGGATCAGGAATCCCGGCCGCTGGTCGAAAGGCGTCGCCGC
>DATCMP010000442.1:0-7658 GCA_036563365.1 Thermomicrobiales bacterium | reverse complement strand
CGAAGCCGCCCCACTCGCTGACGACAAGCGGCACCTGACCGCGATAAAAGAATGGGTCGCCGACGACGAGCGATTCCGCCGCTACCCCCTCGGTCTCCCCCTTCGCCAGCCGACCGAGCAGATCGCTCCAGCGCGCGAGATCGGGCGTGTAGAGGTGCGCGGTCAGCAGGTGCGATTCCAGCCGCCCATCGGTCGAGACATGTCGCCAGCCATCGTTATCGACGATCAGCGCCTGCGGGAAGCTGAGGCGCAGCGCGGCGAACGTCTCGGCGATGTACTGCCGCATCGCGGGACTCGTGGCGATATCCTGCGCCCCCCAATCCTCATTGTAGAGGCTGCAAATGACGATCGAAGGATGCCCGTTGACCATCAGCAGCAGCCTTCGCAGCTCCGCGCGGTGGTTGGCGCGGCTCTGCTCGCTCGACTGATGCGTGCTCGGCACCTCGACCCACAAAAGCATCCCGATCTCGTCGGCGAGGTCGTAGACTCGCGGATCGATCCCGGCGATATGGACGCGCGTGAGGTTGCACCCGAGGGCCTTGATGGCGAGCAAGTGCGCCCGGATCTCCTCGTAGGTCGCGTCCCCGGGCTGGTAGAGGATCCCGTCGAGATAGAGGGGCTCACCGTTGAGGTATATTCGCCGCCCGCGTGCCTCGATCTTCCGCAAACCGAAGTCGGTCGTGATCCGCGACACAACGCCATCCGACCCGTGCAATTCCGCCGTCAGTAGGTATAGCGCGGGGTCCGCGGGCGACCAGAGCCGCGCGTCGGGGAGGTCGAGGACGACCCGCTGCTGCTTCTCACCGGCCTCCAGACGCAGCGAGAATTCGTCGCTGCGGAGCGTCACAACCTCGTCCGTGGTCGTCACCGTCAGCCGCAGCCGGTAGTCGCCGGGATCGTGGATACGGGTCGTCAGCACGAATTCGACCAGCCGATCCTCGATCGTGCTGATCACATCGAGGCGCGAGCGCAGCCGATTCCGCCCGACCGGCTCGAGCCAGACGGACCGGACCGGGCCGCTCGTCGCCTGATACCAGATCCCGCCGCGCTTGTAGACGCGCGACTCCTGCTTGCCGCGCGGGATGTCGGCATCGAGCGAGTCGGCGATCCGCACGGTCAGCCGCTCGCCGCCGCCGCGCAGCAGATCGCGCGGCAACTCGTAGCTGAAGGAGGTATATTCGCCAGTGTGCGGGTCTTCCCCCTCGACCGTTCGCAGGGGGTGGCCGTTGAGCCAGACGCGCGTCTCGTAACCGCAGGCTCCGAAAGTAAGCAGCAACTCGCTCGCCGGATCGGCGAGCCACGCGGCGGGCGCGTCGAATGTCCGCTCGTACCAGGCCACGACCGTATCGTGCTGTGATGGCGGATACTGCCCCTGGGCCTCATGGCCCTGCGCCATCCGCGCCTCGATCGTGCCGGGCCAACGGGCCGTCTCGGCATACCGATGCTCCAGATACCACCGCTCGTGGAGCCCTTGATCCGCCAGATCGAGCGCGAATGACCATTCCCCATCGAGCAGCAGATGATCGGCCGATCGACCGATCGAGCGCGGCAGGGGGTTGCGCCCGTCACGGATCGGCTGGCCGTCATCGGGCGACCGTACGGTCATGCTCTCGGTACTCATCGCGAACACTCCATCACTTGCAGGCGGGGCCGAATCGGCCACGACGATTGTATACAGAAGGGGCGTGGCACATCACATGCCACGCCCCAGGTACGCTCTCGACCTGCTCACAGAGTACCAATGGCTTGTCCGGCTCGTCCGACTACCGCTCCGCGACGATCGGCGGGCGACGAGCAACCGACGCCGCGCTGCCCGTCGCAAAGTCCGCGATGATCGTCGGCGCGGCGGTGTCGAAGCCCACGACGTCGAGCATGCCGGCGTCGTTCGGGTCGGCGATGCTGAAGTTGTTGGCGACGAGCCCGGCCACCACCAGCTTCGCCTGCGGGTTGACCTTACGCCGGTACTCCCGCAGCGCCTGGGCGGGGTGAACCTTCCCGGCCCAGGTCTCGTTGTCGGTCAGCACCATGAACACATCCGTCTCGATCCGGCGCGCGGTCGCCCAGCGGATCGGCAGCGAACAGTCGGTGCCGCCGAGCGGCAGCGCCGCCATCGCCCGCGTCACATCGTCGAGACGCTGCCGCGGGCTGATCGTCAGCGGCGTGAGGTTGGCGTCGCCGCCGCCCCACTGCCCGCCGTAGCCGCCCTTCGCCGCCGTGAACGCGACCATCGTGTAGTCGCGCTCGGTCGCCGCCGTCAGCAACACCAGCGCCCCCGCGGCCACGCGCGGCGTCAGCCCCGGGACCCCGGCGATCGCCCCGGCATCCATCGACCCGGAGACATCGATCGCCAGCGTCCAGCGCTTCCCTGTCGCCGACACGTTGCCGAACGAGGCGTAGAACGCGCCATCGAGCGCGTCGACGATCGCCCCGACCGGCGTCCAGGTCTGCTTCCCGCGCTGGCCGCGACCGGTGGCGTAGGTCTTCAACGCCGCGAGGACCGCGATCGGGTGGATCCGCGCCCGGCGCAACCGTTCGCCGTCGCCCAGGCGCTCGACCACCAGGCGCGTTGCCTCGCCGCCCGGTGCCAGCAAGCCGAGGCGCGTCATCGTCGCCAGGTTGCGGATCGTCGCGCCGAGCGGCATCTCCGGCAGCAGCGCCTCCCAGACGGCGGCATCGCGCAGCCACTCGGTCGGCACCGCCTCGCGCGGCAGCCCGTAGTCGCGGATCAGCCAGACGATCTCCCAGACGGAGGTCGCCCGCTTGGCGCGATCGGACGCCCAGAGGAGCCGCAGCGCCTCGTCCGGGTGCGGCTCGTCGCCGACCCCCGGCCAGCCCTGCGTGGTCCAGCCATAGAGGATCCGCCGCGCCTCGCTCGTCGGCTTCGGGTGCGACAGGCGCAGCAGATCGCGGTGCGACCAGCCGTCGCGCTCGCCGTACTTCACCAACTGGTAGGCCAGATCGCGCTCGGCGCGGCCCTCGTACCAGGTCGCGACCGCGCGGCGCAGCCCGCGCCCCCAGCCGCGGAACCCTTCGACGTAGGCCGCGAAGTGCAGCAGGTGGGTGCCGGTACGCGCCACACGCGGCAGCGCATCGAGCGCCGCCTTGCGCCCCGCGTCGTCGGCGAACGCCGCCGCCAGCGCCAGGGCGAAGAGGGCCGGGTCGTTCTTCGGCGCGCGGCCACCCTCCGACACCGCCACGATCCGCGCGACCGTGCGGATGCCGTCGGCCGCGATGCAGCGGCGCACCGCCTCGGCCCCCTCGGCGGTCAGCGCCTGCTCGCTGGCGTAATACGAGCCGCCCTCGTTGCCGAGGATCAGGAATCGGTCCTGGCGGGTCCAGTCATCGACCGGCCAGGCGAAACCACCGGCGCTGTTCGGCACTTGGCCCGCCCCGGGGATCGGCTCGTGCTGCAGCGTGCGCTTGGTGTTGAAACGCTGCAAATAGGTCATGGCACACCTCCAAGGCGCGGAGACGGACAAAGGCGGGTGTCCGGCGAACCCGGACACGTCGGCCCATCTCGGGGACGGCGGGGGAGTCGAACCACTCGCTCACCAGCATGGGTGCCCACCCTCGTGCTGCCGCCCATACGCGCCGTGGCGCGGGGCAAAAAGATCGACCGGGGGCATACTGGGGCGCAACCGTTGCGCTACACCGTCGAGGTCGGAACAGCCGTTGTCAGGGAATTGTATGACGTCGTGGGAGACCGCGCCGTTTAATCGTACCCGACCACGATCACGCCCCGATAGTGATCGGGGCCAGGCGCGTGGCGCGACCGATGATTGTGGTGAGTGGTGACAGGATCAGAGCTTGCCCTGTACTGGCTTGCGTCAACCAACCCGAGCAGTGCCCCCCTCCGGTCCGCCGCTGAACCAAGGTGCGACCTGGGATCGGTCGGAGGGTCTACCAATGCCAGCCTCTGGTCGTCGTTGCAGACGTCAACCAGTGAGCGCGCGACAGGGCAGGCGGAGCGGAGCGGTGGGGGCAAAACCGTTTCATCATCATCACGTCACTCATCAGCATGTCACGCCTACGGTACTCGCCCTAAAGCGTCGCTCGATCTGGGGCGGACGACGGGACTCGAACCCGTGACCCCACGCGTGAAAGGCGATAACCCTCAACAATCGGCCCGGCATCGCCGATGCACAGGCAAGGTACAGCTAAGGGAACAATGTGCTCTGCCAACTGAGCTACGTCCGCCATGTACGGGCAAAGGGGTGGCCTGGGAATCCCCGCCGACCGGCGAGGTCAGGAGTCGAACCTAAGAAACCGATAACCCAAGCGCATCGGCCCGCGTCACTAACAATACCGCGTGCAACGCGCGAAGACACCGATCGAGGAGACAGGGGGAGAGGCGTATCGTTCGGCCCTGTACTACGAAGGCGAAAAATACGGGGAGGCGACGACCGATTGAGGGTCACTTCCTGGGATTAGACTTATTTATGTGGGTTTGGGTAGCTCTCTTATCCATCAGGGTCACAACGCTGCAATTTTATTCCTTTTCAGCACTAAAGCAAGCGGGCCGCACATGATGAATTTCCCCGTGGGGTGCCCCAAAATCATCCCGACCGCCGCGGCTGCTCGATCTGCACGTCGGCCCAGCAGGCCACCGTATGCCCCTCGCCGACGGTGAAGAGACGCGGCGTGTTGCTGTCGCAGGTCTCGTGCGCGAAGGCGCAGCGCGGGGCGAACGCGCAACCCGCGCCGGGATCGATCAGGTCGGGCGGCAGGCCGTCAATCGGGACCAGCCGCTCACGCGGCGCGTCCATGCGCGGCACCGAGCCGAGCAGCGCGATCGAGTACGGGTGGCGCGGATCGCCGAAGAGGTCGTAGATATTCGCCTCCTCGACCACCCGCCCGCCGTACATCACGATCGTGCGGTCGCACATACCCGCCACCACGCCCATGTCGTGCGTGATCATGATGATCGCCGTGCCGGTCTCCCGCTGGAGTTCGCGGAGGAGTTCGAGAATCTGCGCCTGGATCGTCACGTCGAGCCCGGTCGTCGGCTCATCGGCGATCACCAGCGCCGGGCGACAGGCGAGCGCCATCGCGA
Organism: Thermomicrobiales bacterium; assembly: GCA_036563365.1. Taxonomy (GTDB): domain Bacteria; phylum Chloroflexota; class Chloroflexia; order Thermomicrobiales; family CADCWN01; genus CADCWN01. The sequence goes on along the minus strand of DATCMP010000442.1, from coordinate 2,605 downwards.
TCATCGCGCGCTGGCGCATCCCGCCGCTGAACTGGTGCGGGTAGTCGCGCACGCGACGCTCGGCGGCGGGGATCCCGACCATCCGCAATAGCTCAATCGCGCGCGACAGGGCGGCGGCGGGGCGCAACCCTTCGTGCAGTTCGAGGACCTCGGCGATCTGCCGCCCGATCGTCAGCACCGGATTGAAGGCGGTCATCGGATCCTGGAAAATCATCGCGATCTGGTTGCCGCGGATCTGCCGCATCTCGTCGTCGTTCAGCTTGAGCAGATCCTCGCCCTTGAATTCGATCGATCCGGCGGTAATCCGGCCCGGCGGGTCGGGGACCAGCCGCATGATCGAGAGCCCGGTGACGCTCTTGCCGCAGCCGCTCTCCCCGACCAGGCCCAGCACCTCGCCCGGGCGCACGGAGAAACTCACATCCTCGACCGCGTGGACCACGCCATCCTGCGTGAAGAAGCGCGTCGTCAGGCCCTGCACGCGCAGGAGATCGGGCATGGGAACCTCGCGCGGGGGCGGGAAAACCGGCAAGATTCGCTGGGACATAACCACCGCCTCCAACCGCGCCGCGCGGGCGTCGCGGTAACTGCCATAGGGGAACAATCTATCCAGAGAGAATACCACGGCGACGGGTCCGTTGCCTGGATTGTACGCCCTCGGACTTTCGCCGCGATCTGGCGCGATAGCCGCGCAGGGGTCGAACATCCACGCTACACTCATCCCACAAGCTTTCGGCACGTACCGCGCCGGATCGCGCGAACTTTTTCGTCTTCGGGCGCATCTTCTTAGCAACGTCCCAGCGAGGGACGATTGGAGGAGGGATTGATGCCGAATGATCCGACCGATGCGGATCTCGTCCGGGCGGCGCAAGGGGGCGACACGGTCAGCCTCGGGCTGTTGCTGGAGCGCTATCGGGCAACGCTCTACAGTCAGGCGCTCCAGATCGTGGGACACGGCGCGCGGGCGGAGGATGCGGTACACGATGCGTTCATCATCGCGCTACGCCGCATCGATCAGGTGCGCGAACCGGCGGCGGTCGGCGGCTGGCTGCGCGCGATCGTGCGTAATGTCTGCCTGATGCAAGTGCGCGCGGCGCGCGGCGAACTCAGCCTCGACGCGCTCCCCGAGGGCTACGAGCGGGCCGCGCCGACAGGGAACGCCGCCGACGCGATCGATCGGCTGGCCCTCCGCGAGTGGGTCTGGGCGGCGCTCGGGGAGCTGCCCGAGGCCCTGCGCGCCACGGCGATGCTGCGTTACTTCGGCAGCTATCAGTCGTATGAGGCGATCGCCGCCACCCTCGACGTGCCGGTCGGCACGGTACGTAGCCGTTTGAACCAGGTCAAGCGGAAGCTGGCCGACGCGCTGCTGGAGACAACCGGGCTCGCCCACCCGCAGATGCGCGAGTCGACCGCGCGGTACGCCGGCATCTACGCGGAGATCGGACGGGCGTACAACAGCAACACGATCAGCCGCGCCTGCGTGGACGGCTTCGCCACCGATCTGGTCGGCGTCTTCTCCGATGGCCGGGGATTCCAGGGGCGCGACAGCTTCGTTGACGTCCTGCGCGGCGATGCCGATGCCGGGATGAAACTCCACATCACGAGCTTCCTCGCGAGTGAGGGGCTCACGGTGCTGGAAGGGAATTGGGAAGGCCCGCCCGACGATCCGCTCCACTGCCCCCCGGCGATGACCCAGGTCTGCTTCTGGCGCGGCGATCAGATACAACGGGTCCACCTCTACTATGCCCCACGCGAAGAGGGTGCGGGGGAGGCACCGGGGACGGCACCGAGCGGCGCAACGGCATGACCGTGGCGAGCGCAGACCGGTCGGAAGGCTACGCGCGGCAGACACGGCGATGGTTTAGGACGGATACGAAAGCGATGAAGGAGGGCGAGATGCGCGCGAACGGTGCGACCGTCGCATGGGAAGCCGATGCACAACACGGGCGTTGGCACGATACGACCACCCTGGCCCGCCTCGGACTGGTCGGGCCAACCGTCTTCATGGCCGTGGCCCTGCTGCTGCCCGCCGTTTCCGAATATTCGCTCGTCGGCGACACGATCAGTGAACTGGCGATCGGGCGCTTCGGCATGATGCAAACGATAACCTTTTTTGTCGCGGCGCTGAGTTCGCTGGCGCTCACCGTGGCGCTCCAGCGTCTATTGCCGAAAACCCCGGGGGTACGCATCGGGATCGGCCTGTTAGCCCTCTGGTCCCTCTGCCTCGCGATTGACGGTATTTTCCCTATCGATCCGCTCATCCCGGGAATAGCGCAATCATCGACCAGCCTCGTCCATCTCGGGGCCGCATTGACCGCCTTCATCTGCGTGCTGCTGAGCATTTTCTTGCTGTCATTCGGCTTTCGGCGAATTGAGGGGTGGCAACATTTCGCCCCTTGGTCATTCACCCTCGGGGTATTGGCCCTCGCCGCATTCTTCCTGCCCAGCGAGGGCGGGAGGGCCGGGCTCTATCAGCGAATATTTGTCGGGATCGTGATGCTTTGGCTCTGGCTCGTAGCGGTCCGCCTCCGCAATCTTGCCGCGCAGCGGTCGATCGCCGGCCTCCAGCGATAGCGTCACGCGACCTACCGTGCCGCGCGCCGAATAA